>JALVRO010000281.1 GCA_027031265.1 Bacteroidales bacterium
TATTTTGTTCGAGGCAAAGAGCCAGGCTCACCGGATAGCAATGGAGATATTTATGTAACGCATTTTGTCCGAGGTCATTGGACTAAACCCCAGAGACTTCCGGATAATATTAATACGCCTTATGATGAGGATGGTGTGTTCATGATGCCAGATGGACGAACTTTGTATTTCAGCTCGCGTGGCCATAATACAATGGGTGGATATGATATTTTTGTTACCCGCCTGAATGATGATGGCACCTGGAGTGACCCGCAGAATCTTGGTTATCCTATAAACACACCTGATGATGATATTTATATAGCTCTCTCGGCAAGTGGAATTTATGGTTATTATTCTTCTGTGCGAAAGGACTCGCGGGGTTATACAGATATTTACCGTATTACTTTCCTTGAGAGGATTCCTTTGTTCCTGGCCAGTGAGAATAATTTAATAGCAGATCTATCCAGACCGGCTGAGGAGGTTATTGAGTCAGAGTCTTTTTCTCCTATAGTACTGGTAGTGGGATATGTAAGGGACAAAAAAACAGGCAAGCAAATTCATGCACGCATAGAAGTCTATGATCTGGATAAAGATTCTCTTATCCTGGAGACAGAAAGCAATGAGAAAACAGGTAAATACATTGTTACATTACCAGCAGGATATAATTATGGTTTGATGATCAAGAAGCAAGGATATTTGTTTTACTCCGAAAATTTTAACCTACCAGGTGAGCTGGCTTTTAAAAAAATTGAGAAAGACATAGAATTGCCTGGTATAGAGCAAGGTGCTAGTGCTATTTTGTCAAATATTTTCTTTGACTTCAATAGTGCCAAGCTCAAGAAGGAATCATATTCTGAGCTTAATCAAATACTGCGCTTTTTACGAGATAATCCGTCTGTTAAGATCGAGATAAGTGGCCATACTGATAACATTGGATCCAGAGAATATAATATTCGTCTTTCAGAGCAGAGAGCCAGGGCTGTGGTAAATTACCTTGTCGAACATGGTATTTCTGCATCAAGGTTAACATACCGGGGCGCAGGCTTCGACGAACCAATCGCATCTAATGACACACCAGAGGGAAGGCAGAAAAACCGCCGTGTCGAATTCAAGATAATTTCTTATTAAGCTATCATGGAAAGTATTTGACTCTGACGGGTGGCTAGCTTTGGACAGGCAGACGAGCTAAAGATGAGGTATTGAAACTATTTTGCAATCCTTTACTAAAAATTTAATCTTTATCTTTGCTTATAAAGCAAAACTTTATTTTATTTTAGTGCCACAATCATAATTATAAGCATTATGGAACGTGTAGCCATTGGTATAGATATTGGTGGGACAAATACTGAAATAGGAGTCGTTAACAGACAAGGCGATATTCTTCTTTCATTTAGATGGAAAACAACTGATTTTGAGCGTGCAGAAGATTTTGTCTCCCAGCTAGCACAAGCAGTAGAAAAATTAATCGCAAATAATGACTGGCGTATTATCGGCATTGGTATCGGTGCACCTACAGCCAATTATTATACAGGTGCTATTGAGTATGCTCCGAATATGCCCTGGCAGGGTATCATTCCATTACAGCGTATGACTTATGAGGCTACTGGTATACCTACCAAGCTGACAAATGATGCTAATGCCGTAGCGCATGGAGAATTGATTTTTGGCGCTGGACGAGATATGAAACATTTCTCGGTTATAACACTGGGTACGGGCCTGGGTAGCGGTATTGTTGTTGATGGACGTGTGTTATATGGTCAGCATGGCCTGGCAGGAGAGTTTGGTCATACACAGGTGGACCCGGGGGGTAGGCAATGTAGCTGTGGCCGTCGTGGATGCCTGGAGACTTATGTGTCAATCCGTGGTATAGAGATGACCTACAAAGAGCTGGGTGGCATAGAGGATCTTAATCCACGTGATATTTATCTGCGGGCCCAGCAAGGCGAAGAGTTGGCACGAATGACTTATCTGCGCACAGCACGCATTCTGGGTAATAAGCTAGCAGACCTTGTGCATTTGTTTGATCCAGAAGCTATTTTTCTTTATGGCGGTGTGGCTAACGCACATCCATTGATAATACCAGAAGCACAGGCAGAGATGGAGCGCCAATTGTTAAAAGCTTTTCGTGGTAAGGTTAGGATTTTGCCGTCGCGCTTGATGGACCGTAAAGGAGCTGTGCTAGGTGCTGCAGCTTTGATATGGGAGGATGAAAAGTAAAATTTCGAGCCAAAGGCACAGGATTGGAAAAAAAGTGTCTTAGACAAAACGGCTGCACTACGGGAGTAGAGCAGCCGTTTTGCTTTTGTCTGGATCCCCGGTAGACAATACTGATTTTACTTTGAGATTATTTACCTGTCACAGGAAAAGGAGCGAAAGAAATTTTCATATTAGCCACCTCGTAAGGATTGTAAGGAGATAGTTGCTGTATAATATTTTCCAGATCCCGAAACATTGGATTGATAGCCATTGAAGCCGGAACAAATCCCTGGTTTGAGAAATGTGCTGGGCCTTTTGCATCAGCCAGTAATTGTTCGAGCAATAATGAGTCTGGGTAGTTTCCGTTTTCTTGGTAATACCATTGTCTGATTTCTTTTTTCAGTACATTGTAAAGAGAATAGTCTTCGAGCAATACTTTTCTGCTTGATTCATTCAGTGTGTCAGGAGGAAGTCCGACCTGGGCTACTGCAATCTCTTCGGCAGGGAAAGCAGAGGCTACGTATGCCCAGTCATAGCCTTTGTGGTCAGGAATCAATATCCATGCATTGGGATGTTGTGTGTTGCCGTATAAGTCTGTACGAGTAACTTTTTTCCCAACGAACATTTTTAGGTTTTTGACACCAAAACGCTCATTATAATCCATGGGTAGGTTAACAGCACTGACTATCATGTATTTGTTATACATTAGAGGCTCTGCTTCGCTGTAATAAATTTTTACCATAGCATCATCCCATGAATCATAAGCTATCTGGTTAATATAAGATGGCTTGATCAAAGAAATGCTTTTAACAGGATTCAGATCCCAGAAAACCTGCATTGCAATGCCTTTGTCGTCGTTGGTTTCCATCTCTGCATCTGTTATTTGCATGCCATAGTCCCACTGCTCACCATCATATAGCACATTGCTTTTGACAACAACATTTTTAACACGACCGTCATCTCCTGTGAAAGAAAAGCTTACATCCTGGGTCAGGTTGTACTCACGAATAGCATTCATAACGTTTTGTATAATCTGAGCAGTATTATCACAAACGAAAATA
>JALVRO010000282.1 GCA_027031265.1 Bacteroidales bacterium
AAAGATAGTGGAAAAATACTCAATACCAAAATAAACTCTCTGGAAGATTTACAAAAGCTGGTGAAGGAATAACCATGAAAAAACTTTTAATTTTATTTAGTACCGTTTATTTTCTTTTCGCATTCGATTTAACATTTACAAAAGCATATAATAATTTTAATCAGGGCATAAGACTTTCGAAAAAAAATCCTACTTTGGCTTATAAAAAATTTAAAGAAGCCTATCAGCTGATTCAGCAGTTAAAAAACAAGGACTCTTCTCAGGTTTATTATATGCTTGGTAGAATGTACTGTAATGGATGGGGAGTAAAAAGAAATTACAAACTTGCCGAAAAATATTTTTTAAAAGCACTTAAACTCGGCAATAAAAGAGTCCACTGCTGTCTTGCAAGACTCTATTTTAAAATGAACCGTGCAGATTTGGCAGAACCGCACTTAAAATATGCATTATCACATAAAAAAATTGCAAATTACTGCAACGACTTAATACAATCGAATATAAACAAGGAGCAATAAATGAAACTTTCACTCTCAAAACTTTTAAATATCGCAATTTTTCTTCCGATTTTCATTCTTTTTGGAGTAAGCGGTTATTATTTTTACAAAAACTTTACGGATTATCAAAAATTTGAAAATTCCAAAAAATACATCACTCTTACAAAAAAACTTGAAAAAATACTCGTAGCACTTGGTGAAGAGAGAGGTTCAAGCGCAATTTATTTCGTAAGCCAAGGAAACTATCCTAAATCAAAACTTATTGTAAAAGCAAAAAGAGCACAGATGGATGCCGCCATCAACGACTTAAAAAATTTTATAAATCAAAATCCTAAATTTTATAATCAGGTAAAAGATATTTTGGTTTTAATAAACAGACTCTCAATCATCAGACATCAGATCGATTCATTTAAAAACATTAAATTTAAACAGTGGTTTTTCGGATATTATACAGTACTTGAAAGCCATATATTAAATACAATGAATAGACTCACAAAATTTTTCCCTACTGAAATAACAACTCTTTATAAAGAAAAAATACCTTTTGAAAAAATAACGGCTTATACCGGTATTATCAGAGGGTTTGGTTCGTATTATATTACAGCCGATCTGCCTTTATCAAAAGATGATTATAAAACTGTTTTTATGAAATATTATCATTATATTAACTTATTGCCTGTTTCGGATCTCAGCAAAAATATCTTTGCCGACAAAAATTTCGAAACACTTGAAAAAGACATACATACAATTCTGTTTTTAATTCAACAGGCAAATATGGAATATTATCTTAACGGAACTTTTAACGGATATCCAATTGATGCTATTGATTATTTTAATGAAATGACAAAAAGAATCGGCTACTTTAAAAAAGCCACTGCTTTATTAAATAATGAAATCACAAAACAAATTGACATTATCGCTAAAAAAAGACTTTACAATCTTATTGTAAATGCGGCTATTATCATAATCGCAATTATTATTCTTATTCTCGGAATTTATATTAAAAGACTTATCAACAACCACATCAGAGAACTCTCAGAACTTATCTCTTCCCTTACACCTATTACAGGAAAAGAGTTCAACATCGACATCTCTTCACCTGAAGGTCTTCATAAAGGGATTGAAACCGTCTCAAAAGCAATTGAAATTACTCAGGAATCAATTAAAAAATCAGAAGAGGCGACAAAAGCAAAATCTCTTTTCCTTGCAAATATGTCACATGAGATAAGAACTCCGCTTAACGGTATTTTAGGATTTTTGGAACTTTTAAAAACAACACCTGTTGATGAAGAACAAAGAGAATATATCTCAACAATTGAACAAAGCGCAAAAAACCTCCTTCAAATCGTTAATAATATCTTAGACGTTTCAAAAATCGAAAGTCAGAAAATATCGCTTGAACTTATTGATTTTAAAGCCCTTGATGAATTTGAAAACGCAGTCGAAATTTTTGCAACACCTGCGGCGCAAAAACAGATAGAATATGTAACAAACATCTCTCCAGATATGCCAAGCGTATTAAAAGGGGATATATTAAAAATTAAAGAAATCCTTACAAACCTTGTAAACAATGCAATCAAATTTACTCATAAAAACGGCACAATAAACGTAACAATCAAATTTAACGGAATTAAAAACAAAAAAGCCGAGCTTTATTTTGAAGTAAGCGATACCGGTATAGGTATGAGCGAAGAGCAAAAAGCAAAAATCTTTGAAGCCTTTTCACAAGCAGATGAGAGTGTTACCAGAAAATACGGAGGTACAGGTCTTGGTCTTACCATCGTTAAAAACTATGTTGAAATGATGGGCGGAGAGATTCATGTCGAAAGCGAACTGAATAAAGGCAGCAGATTTTATTTTACCATTTCGCTTGACGTGGTGGATCCTACTCCGAGATATCAGCATTCCGTTTTATCAAACAATACATTTGCCATTTTAAATACACAAAAATACACGCTTAGAAAAGAAACAACATTTAACTATTTCAACTTTTTCGGCATCAACAAAATTGTATTTAATACCGCAAACGAACTTGAAGGCATAATGAAAAACGAAAATATAAACGCCGTCGTTATCTTCTATGAAGAAAGCGACAAAAACGAAATAAAAAATATCACAGATATGACACTTACTAAACCTGTTATAGTAATTTCATCATATTTTTATAAAGAACAAATTGATAAACTCCCTATCGACTATACTATTTACGACCCTGTTACGCCGACTAAAACTTACAGCACGGCAACATCTTTAAAAGAAAAACACGTAACGAGTGTCAGTTATGAAGAAGCAAAAGCCCCATCTTATAAATTAAGAGCTTTGATTGCTGAAGATAATCCTATAAACCTTCAGCTTTTAAAAACCACACTGAGAAATATGGGACTTGAAACGGATGAAGCTCAAAACGGACTTGAGGCGTTTAATAAATATTCCATGAATCCTGATAAATACGATGTTATTTTTATGGATATTCAAATGCCTGTAATGGATGGTATAGAAACAACCCAGGAAATTCTTGAATTCGAAGAAGAAGAAGAAATTCCTCATACTCCAATAATTGCAGTAACGGCAAACGTATTAAAAGGAGACAGGGAAAGATTTTTAGGTGCAGGTATGGATGATTATATCTCCAAACCTATAAACAGACAGGAACTTGAAAGAGTGCTTAACCAGATAGCAAAACACAGATATGAAAAAACACTCCATATGCACGCAAAAGAAGAAAACACAGAGCATATT
>JALVRO010000283.1 GCA_027031265.1 Bacteroidales bacterium
TACCTATATTATGTAATAATAACGAAACTATTATAGCAAAAGGGTTTATATGTTCAAACTTTTTAAGAAAGCATTTGGTATAGAATCTAAAGAAGAGATAAAAAAAGCTCCAAAACGAAGCAAAATTGATAAAGAAGAGCTAGAAGATATGCTTTTAGAGGCAGATGTTAATTATGAATTGGTAGAGAAGATTTTAGACCAACTTCCAAAGACTATAACAAGAGTACAGCTTTATAACTCTTTAATTGCTATATTTGATTACAAAGCAAATTGGATTTTTCCAGAAAACCAAAAACCTTTTGTGGAGATGATTATAGGAGTAAATGGTGCTGGTAAAACAACAACAATTGCAAAATTAGCAAACCTATATAAGAGTGAAGGTAGAAAAGTAATGGTAGGTGCTGGTGATACCTTTAGAGCAGCAGCAATAGAACAACTAAGTAGATGGGCAGCTAAATTAGATATTCCAATAGTTGCAACAAAACAAGGTCATGACCCATCAGCTGTAGTATTTGATACTATTAAATCTGCTATTGCTAAAGGAATGGATAATGTAATTATCGATACTGCTGGTAGATTACATACACAAGTTAACTTATCTGAAGAGTTAAAAAAGATGGTTAGAGTTGCAGCAAAAGCTTTACTGGAAGCACCCCATAGAAAACTGTTAATTTTAGATGGTACTCAAGGAAGCTCTGCAATTAATCAAGCTAAAGCATTTAATGATATGATTGGTATAGATGGAATAATTATTACCAAACTAGATGGTACTGCTAAAGGCGGTGCAATACTATCTATTGCAGATGAACTAAAAATACCAATATACTATATAGGTACAGGTGAAAAACCAGAAGATTTAATGAAGTTTGATACCAAATGGTATCTAAATTCTATATTAAACGAAATATTTGGAGAAGAGTAGAGTATCTACTTCTTTATTTTACAATAGCTTAATATGCATAAAAACATAGAAAATAGTTTTAGAGATATGAAATACAATTTTTATACCATAAAGAGAGAATCATATATTTTAGATTGTTATTTAACTATAAAGTAGAAAATCTCTATACTGTTTTTCATGTTCTTGATGAACATTATGCTCTTTTTTTATCTCCGCATTTAATATCTTGACCTTTGCTATTAATCTGCGTTTGAGTACTCTTTTATGTTGATATTTATCAAAAATACATTTAGCTTTAAGTCTCTTTTGTATTATACTTTGGGTAATTTTACTATGCTCTTTTTCTGCTTTACCTAGGTAGTTTTCTCTATAGATTTTTCTTATATTCTTTTTTATATCTTTTTCTATATTATCGAGTTCTTTAAGACATTTGTTTATATTTTTTTCAGATATTGAGTATATTACTATAATAATTAGAAAGATTATGAATATAATAGCTATATAATTCATCTTATTCTCCATATCTTTGTTTTTTACATAATACTATATTTTTATAACAAAGCAAAGTAGAAATAGTAATTAATAGTAATTTTATGAATAAAAGTATGATATTATGGAGTTATTAATTATAGGCTAAATAACTATAGCCTATTAAGATTTTTTAGTTATCTCTTGACATAAAGATACAAAATATTTTGCATTTTCTACTGGTACATCAGGTAAGATACCGTGTCCTAAGTTAAAGATATGGCGTCCATCTTTCATCGTTTCGGCAATTGAAGTTACACACTCTTTTATAGCCTCTTTAGAGTATAGTCTGCAAGGCTCCATATTGCCTTGAAGAACATATCTATCTCCTAGTTTCTCTTTTGCTAATGCCATTGGTGTTGACCAATCTACACCAAATACATCAAAGTTGCCATCAATATCATCTAAAAATGCTGGTATCCCTTTTGGGAACATAATTATAGGGATATGTGGATATTTAGCTTTTATAAAACTAGCTATCTCTTTCATATAGTTCCAGCTAAATTCGAAATATTTTGGTTTCTCTAATGCCGCTGCCCAGCTATCAAAAATTTGTACAACATCTACACCAGCTTCGATTTGCATCTCTAAATAGTACTTAACAACTTCAGTTACTTTTGCTAAAAGTTTATGCATTAGCTCTGGCTGAGTATAGATAAGCTTTTTAACTATATTATATGTTTTAGTACCTCGCCCTTCTATCATATATGTTGCAAGTGTCCAAGGAGCTCCTGTAAAGCCAATTAGTGCTTTATCGTCAGCTAGTTTTTCTCTTACAATTTTAATTGTATCATAAACATAAGTTAGTTTTTGGGCTGCCTCTTGGCCACCAAGTAGATTATCTACATCTTCGATAGTTTTAATAGGTTTATCAAAAATTGGTCCTTCACCCTTAGCAAAGCGTAAATCCATACCCATTTCGTTTGGGATAACTAAAATATCACTAAATAAAATTGCAGCATCTACACCAACAATATCAACTGGTTGCAATGTAACTTCTGCAGCAAGTTTAGGGTTATGGCAAAGAGATAAAAAATCTCCTGCTTTTTCTCTTACAGCCATATACTCTGGCAAATATCTACCAGCTTGACGCATCATCCAAACTGGGGTATAAGGTGTCTCTTTACCAAAACAAGCATCTACAAATATTTTACTCATTAGTGTCCTTCTTTATCAATATTATCATGTCCATTTCCATGCCCTTTATGTAAAAAATATAGTGCAAAAGATAGGGCAAAAATACTTACTGCAAAGTATAGCATCTCTAAAGCACCATTATACTCTGTATGTAGTACTCTTTTAAAGAAACTAACAATCAAAACCATTACAATAACTTTTGCAAGTTTGTCTTTTAGTTCATCTAAAGAGTGAATTTGAAGTATCTTAGAACTTGCAGAAGTCTTTGCTGGATCTAGCTCTGAGATAAATAGTTCATATAATCCAAAACTAAAAATAAGCATAACAACTGCAATTAAATATAGATCGACCGCACCAATAATTAAACCTACAACCTCTTCGTGGAATTTATCTGGATGGGCATGGTTTACATATACATTAAATACCATTTTAGCCATATCCCACAAGTCAAAACTTGCAATTATAAATAGGGCAATTGCTCCAAGCATACCAAAAATAACTGCTAAAATTACAAATAGTCTTCCACTCCATAGAGTATTTTCAAAAAAACTTTCTAAAAATTTCATTAAACTTCCTCTAGCTCTATCCATTTTTGTGCAATTCTAACTGCATTAGTTGCAGCTCCTACACGCACTTGGTCTGCAACTACCCACATATGTAAAAT
>JALVRO010000284.1 GCA_027031265.1 Bacteroidales bacterium
CAGCGTGTGAGCATATCAGCTGGAGTTACAATGCTTTACAATAATTATTTTGGCTGGATACCGGGCATGGGATTAGATCTGGGGTGTAATTTACACAATAATTTTAGGCTTTTTGTTGGTGTTAATCTGAGCATGAGACTGCCTACTTTTACAGAGATGTATTATCACGACCCAGTGCATCTTGCTAGCTACAATTTGAGACCAGAGAAGAGTTTAGGCTATCAGGCAGGTGTGAACTGGCATTCAAACAGGGCGACTGTACAACTGGCCCCATTCTATGTGCGTTATTTTGGCAAAATTGACTGGGTATGGGACAAAGCCTCCCAGGTATACATTAGTCAGAACATAACAGACTATGATGCTTATGGTTTTAATGTTTCTACAAGCTTGAAGCTGAACTTAGGCCCGTTGAAAAATGCTTTTGTGGCTTATTCGTTTATGAATTATCGAGGTTTCAACTTTCCTCAGAGTAAGTACACAGATAATCTTACCCATCAACGTTTATCGGCATATTTAGATTTTGTCCTGTGGCACAGAGGCAAACGTATGCTCCTGCTGACTTATAATCTTGTCTATAAACAGAGATTTGTAACAGTAATTAACAAAGATGTCAGAAATGTTTTTCTGAATGACTTGAGTTTTAGCCTTATCTCTAGTAATTTAGATATAAGCTGCAAAGTAGAAAATTTTTCCAACCAGGTGTGGTATGACTATTATACGCCAATGCCTGGGCGGACTTATTTTCTAACATTAAACTTTAAATTTTAAGCAATATGAATATGAAAAAAAATAGATCTTTATTTATACTCAGCATTTTTCTATTGCTATCTTTTTCATGTAATGTTTATATGCCCGGCAGCCTGAATGTACCAATGCTAACGAATAGGGGTGAGCTTCAGGTCTCTCTTTCAGGTGGAACTGGCTTGTTTCCGCAGGTATCTTATGCAGCAACCAATCATATAGGTATACTTGGTAGTGCTAATTTCTTTAAGTCAGGTTCTGGTACCAATAGGTCCACCCAGGCTAATTTGACTTTAGGGTTAGGTTATTTTGGCCGCTGGGGTAAGCACGGAAGGTACGAGTTTTATATGGGAGGAGATGGCGGTAAAATTGTGAACAAATCTTCTGAGTTTAAATTTAATGATTGGTTTTTACAGCCGACTATTGGTTATACCTCCAACATTGTAGATTTAGGTTTGTCTTCTGCTTTTACTTTAATCACGTTTAATGATGTTAAAGGTGCTTATTTAACCCCTCCGAAATATTCTACTATTTATTGGCAACCAGCACTCACAGCAAAGCTTGGTTATAAAAGAGTTAGATTCCTAGGTCAGCTTTCTCTGGCAGTTGATATGAATAAAGATCCAAAGATTAGTGTTTTCCCATTTATTATGGCTGTGGGTATAAACCTAAATCTTGGCCAGAGTAGATATGTCAAGCACACAGATCCCCGGTATAATAGTGAGTAAAAATGGTCAAATCTGTTGATAATTAATTTGGAATAATGGGACAAACATTTTAGCTTTGCAGAGCTTTTGCAACGGAAAGAGCATTATAAGTTTTTTTAATTTTTTTTATCGGAATGCATTGGTAAAATGCAAAATAAATCCTATCTTTGCATTCCGAATTCGCAATTTTATTTTAAACTGAAAATCAGAAAAAAGTAAAAATTTTTTTGTATGCCAACGATACAGCAATTAGTACGTAAAGGACGTAAGCAGAAGATTAAGAAGAGTAAATCTCCTGCTCTGGAAGCATGTCCTCAGAAGCGCGGCGTATGTGTACGTGTTTACACCACTACGCCCAAGAAGCCAAATTCAGCTATGCGTAAGGTAGCTCGTGTACGTCTCACTAATGGTATTGAAGTTACTGCATATATTCCCGGTGAGGGACACAACTTGCAGGAACACTCAATCGTATTGGTGCGTGGGGGTCGTGTTAAGGACCTTCCTGGTGTTCGTTATCATATTGTCCGTGGTGCGCTCGATACAGACGGTGTAGAAGGACGCCGCCAGCAGCGTTCTAAGTATGGTACTAAAAGACCTAAAAAATAAAAATTATTAACCATGAGAAGAGGTAAGCCAAAGAAGCGTGTTGTTGCTCCTGATCCAAAATATAATGATCCACTGGTGACAAAGTTTGTTAATCAGTTGATGAGAGACGGCAAAAAAACTGTAGCTTTCAAAATTTTTTACGAAGCTATTGATATAATTGAGAAACGGCTCAAGGATGAGCTGGACAAAGAGGGTAAGACCGGACTGGATGTATGGAAAGAAGCAATGGAGAATGTTACACCACAGGTAGAGGTTAAGAGCCGCCGTATTGGTGGTGCTACTTTCCAGGTGCCTATGGAGGTGCGTCCAGACAGAAAGAGATTCCTGGGAATTAAGCACATTATCATGTTCGCACGTAAGCGTCATGGTAAACCAATGGCTCAGCGCCTTGCAGACGAGATTATTGCTGCTTATCGCAAGGAAGGTGGTGCTTACAAGCGTAAGGAAGATATCCACCGTATGGCTGAGGCTAACAAGGCTTTTGCTCATTTCAAGTTCTAAACATATTTCTAAAACAAACTGGATTTATAATTAACTTCGGTTAATTATCAATCCGCTAGTGGTAAGCCACTATGATTGATAATTTAACATACATACGCAACATAGGTATTGCGGCACATATTGATGCGGGGAAGACAACGACGACTGAGAGAATCCTCTATTACACCGGCCTTATACACAAGATGGGTGAGGTCCACGAAGGTGCCGCCACAATGGACTGGATGAAAGAGGAGAAAGAAAGAGGTATTACAATTACCTCAGCAGCTACCACTGTATATTGGGACCTCAGCCAGAAAAGATATCAGATTAATATCATTGACACCCCGGGACATGTAGACTTCACCGTCGAGGTGGAGCGATCAATGCGTGTCCTGGATGGTGTTATTGCTATATTCTGTGGTGTTGGTGGTGTGGAACCACAGAGTGAGACAGTTTGGCGCCAGGCTAATAAATACAGAGTGCCTCGTCTTGCCTTTGTCAATAAATTAGACCGTGTTGGGGCAGATTTCTTTTCTGTTGTCGAGGAGATTCGAGACAAGCTCAACGCTAATCCTATTGTATTGCAGATACCTATTGGTTCAGAAGACGAATTTCGTGGAGTTATTGACCTCATTGAGCAAAAGGCTATTTACTGGGACGATGAGTCTTTAGGAGCTAAATATTATAAAGAAAA
>JALVRO010000285.1 GCA_027031265.1 Bacteroidales bacterium
CACCATCGTGAAGAGGTGAATTTTTGAAAAAAATAGTTTTCAAGAGCTCAGCAGTCACACTTGCATTTACAGTAATTCCTTTATCAGCCAGATATTTCAGGTCATTCTGACGGGCAATAACTATCAAGGCTCCCAGCTTCTCCTGGACAAAATATTCCACAGCTTCTATAATCTCATCGATTGGTACGCGGGGTTTCTCCTCGCCAGATACACTGAAGAGGAAACGCTCGATTTTTTCAGGAATCTTTTTATACTCGTGACGGAAAGAAAGTAAAAACCGCTTGACTTCCTGCTGAAACACAATCAAAATCGCTATTACTCCAACACCAATAGAGTTACCCAGGATAGAGGATAGTAATCTCATATTCAGGGCTTTGATGATAAGGTAAACAATGTACAATATCAACACCAGTATAAACAAATCTAGAGCCACCGTACCCTTTATGATACGGTATAGCTCATACATAATATAAGCCACCAGCAGAATATCAATAAAGTCTATGATAGTGAAATGGAGAAACCCCATAGCTTATTTTTTCAGGCGTCCGAGCAGTGTAGCTTGTGTGAAATCATATACTTCCACATCTACATACTGCCCAATCAGACTTTTATCTGCTTCAAAGATAATAACTTTTCCTTGAGAATTACGACCTAAAAGTTGTTTTTCGCTGCGGTGTGATGTTTTTTCCACCAGAACTTGGTGTATTTTACCCACATCCCGTTGGTTACTCTGGTAAGAATGGCGGTTTTGCAGCTCAATGATTTCGTTCAACCTGCGTATCTTTGTTTCCTCTGGTACATCGTCAGGCAGGTTGCGGGCAGCATAAGTATTAGGACGTTCGGAATATTTAAACATGTATGCGTAGTCAAACTGCACCTTATCCATAAGATCCATTGTCTGCTGATGGTCTTCTTCTGTTTCTGTGCAGAAACCGGCAATAATGTCTGTTCCAATAGCGCAATCAGGAACGATTTCACGTATAGCCTTTATACGGTCGAGATACCACTCGCGAGTATATCCACGGCGCATAAGTTCCAGGATGCGGTTGCTGCCAGACTGCACAGGCAGGTGTATGTTGCGTGCGATGTTTTCATGTCCCGCCATTACTTCCAATACTTCATTCTTCAGATCCTGTGGATAAGAAGTAAGGAATCTAACACGCATCTGCGGGTCAATGCTTGCCACCATATCCAAAAGACGTGCAAAATTCACATCCTGGTAGTGATATTTATCTACATTCTGGCCCAGGAGCATGACTTCTTTATAACCCTGTTTGAGAGCATCTTCTATTTCCTGGATAATTAATCTGGGGTCTTTGCTACGTTCGCGTCCCCGCGTGAATGGCACTATGCAAAAAGCACACATATTGTCGCAGCCCCGTGTAATGGTCACAAAGGTAGTGACCCTGGTCTGGTCATCTCGCTCAGGGAGGACATCATCGTACATTTCTGTTTTGTCAAGCTTGACATCAACGATTTTGTTCTTTATGCCATTGTGCAATTCGTCCAGGACGACTGGCAGACGGCGGTATGTGTCAGGTCCCATGACAAAATCAAGCACATTTTCTTCCTCAATAAGCTGCTCTTTCAGACGCTGGCCCATACATCCCAGCAATCCTACCTTTACTGTTGGTCTGTCACGTTTGACTGTCTTGAATAGTCCTAGGCGTCCTCTGACTCTTTGCTCTGCATTTTCGCGCACAGCACAGGTATTAACCAATATCAAATCTGCCTGGTGAAAGTCTTGAGTCTCGTCCCAGCCATGGTCCATGAGAATGCGTTTTACCAACTGGCTGTCATAAACGTTCATCTGGCAGCCATAAGTCTCTATATAGAATTTTTTCATCAGTGTCATTTGTGAAATTTGCCCACAAATATACACTTAATTTAAGATAAATAGGTCTGAATTTGGAAAAATTAGAATTTTTCTGCTTCCAGTGTAGGGAGTTTTAATAAAGATTTTTGCAGTGCAGTATCCTGCAGGTCATCGAGGCGGTAAAAGTGGAACTGTTTAGCCTTGAGAGTATCAAAGACTGATTTGAAGCGGTGAAAGGTCACTTTCTGGTCCAGGAGTTTATGACCATAAAAAGTAATAATTTTATTCAGCGAAAAAGCCTGGTTTATGTAATCAAAGACCAGGCTATCAGGTACGTGGTAATTTTCATCCAGTGGGACAGGAGATACAATTTCTCGTTGTTCATTAAAATTATATAAGAAAAGTCTCTTAGAGCCAAGTTTTTGAAAGTAGAAATAATTAAAAAGGTATTCTTTAAGATTGGGTGTACTCGAGCCATAAGGGTATGAAAAGTCAGTAACATCAAATCCTTCAGAGGTCATGAGCATCAGGCCTGGAAAGATTTCAAAATTCATATAGCCAGGGATGGTGTTTTCTGTGAGATATTGGGCAGAGTTGATGTGAAAACTACCGTGAAAACCAATCTCGTGATTGTCTGCGTCGAAGATGTTGGCGAGTATATAAGTGTGAGAAGTGTAAACGTCACGTGGATAATAACATACAAAATATGTCATCTTTATGCCAGTATTTTGAATATAGTCATAATGGTTGTAAAATGTCTCGAAATAATAGTCATCAATCATAAATACTGCTCCTCGTGAGGCTGGAGAGTTTTGCGCTATAGCCGTGTGAGCAAATATTATGGAAATAATCAAACTGAGTATATGTCTGTTTTTCATAGTTTTAAAGTTTAATTATTTTGTAATGGGCTGAGAAGTTTTTACCTTCTATTACAACTATGTAAACACCTGGCTGTAAGGAGGCAATGTTGATATCTGCTTGTTGGGATGATTGTTGAGTTTTTATTATGACTCTGCCTGTGTTGTCCATGATTTTTATTTTTACCAAGACCGATGGTGTGAGTATATGAAGTATATCAGAAGCAGGATTAGGATAGACCCTAAAAACATCATTTAACAATACATTAACATCAAACGAGCATTTACCCTGGTTACCATTAACATCCTTTGCAAGCCAGATGATATGATATTGTCCGGGTAAAAGTGTATAACCGTTAAAAGAGGAGCTAATAGTAAGATTATTAGTCAAAGAATCGAGTTCGCAATATGAAATAAGTTTTTTAACTCCGAATAAAGAATCATTGATAACAAATTCCCCGTCTGTGTAAATAGTCGTATCAGTCCGGCATTCTATAATAGGAGGATTAGAGTTGCCTGTGATGAGTATACTATCGCTCGGATATAGG
>JALVRO010000286.1 GCA_027031265.1 Bacteroidales bacterium
CGAGTTCAATGACCAGAGGGAACTCATTCCCACCTATGCTGTCTATAGCTCTGACCGCAAACACTGGCACAAAATAAAAGCTCAACAAATCACTGAACACATCTTCAATTTCCTAATCCCCACAAAAAACAGTGATACCATTTATTTCGCCACAGGCTATCCCTATACCTATAGTGACCTGATGAGATACATCAACTCAATCATACACAACCCTTATCTTGATACTACTATTCTCACCCTGAGTGAGCACAGACTCCCTGTACCCCTGCTTGTCATAACAGATACATCACAGCACCAGGACAAAGACCTGGTATGGATAATCTCCCGGCAACATGCCTTCGAATCACCAGCAAACTATTGTACTGAAGGTATCATTAATTTTTTCCTAAGTGATGATCCTCTGGCTGTAAATTTCCGCAAATCAGCAATTGTTTACATCATTCCCATGGTAGATGTGGATAATGTTAAAAATGGTGCTAGCGGCAGACTACAAAAACCACGTGACTTCAACCGTGATTGGTGTGACAAACCTATTTGGCGAGCAGTCCAGGAAATAATTGACCTCATGGAGACCACATCCGAAATCTATGACTTCCGTCTATTTCTGGACATACACGCAACCTTCCCAGGTACAGATACGCCTGTCTTCGCATACTTCAATCTTTATGATAAAAATTCATCACAGTATCAGAACCTGCATAATTTCTGGCTCACCTTTGCTACTGTTTCCAATCTTCTGCCAAATGAAGTAAGCGATTTTACAAAAGAAAATTATGCTGACCGCTATGTAGCTACACACTACCCATATATAGACTTTGCCACAACTGTCGAATGTGACTGGAATAATGCTGATAATGGCCAAGAATGGACTCCACAGCTATGGCGCAAAACCGGTCAAAACATTGCCCGCACAATTGCTATATATCTGACCAAGCCCAAAGCTAAATAAATCACACCATGATAATTTACTGGATCATTACTATTGCATTAGTATGTGGAATAATTATCTGGACAAACCCACACATCGTCGGCATTATATGCAGTACGATTTGCAATAAACACCAACAACTCCTTTACAATATTGTCAAAGCCACCAACCCCAAGCCTCTGTTAAGGCTACCCACAAAATCGAAAAAACTAGACCCGTCAATTATACAAAAAATCAAAGACTCCAAGACCCTTTCCTTTCTCGTTGTCAAAGACAGGCAAATTATACTCGAACAATATTATGACTCCCAGCCCGGAAGCAAAATACTTTCCTTCTCAGCAGCCAAGTCAATAATTGGCCTGATGATTGGTATAGCCCTTGACAAAGGTATGCTTCACTCACTCGACCAGACCGTCGTCACATTCTTTCCTGAACTAAAAATCTCACCCAAAGTAAAAATTCGGGATCTACTAACCATGAGCTCTGGCCTGAAATGGAACGAAAATTTCCGTAATCCTTTTGCAGACGTAGTTAAAGCCTATTACACTAATGACCTGTGGAATGTCGTCAAACACACAAGATCAATCTTTCCCCCTGGTAAACAATTCAGCTACAAGTGTATAAACTCAATACTCCTTGGACTGATTCTGGAAAAAGCATCTGGAATGAGCTTGAGTAACTTTACACAAAAATTCCTATGGACACCCATAGGCGCTGAATTTGATGCTCTATGGGCTGTAGACGCTCATGGTGTACCAAAAACTTTTTGCTGCATATACGCCGCAGCCCGAGATTATGCAAAGGTGGGCTTGACTCTGCTTAATAAAGGCTTTTTTAATGGGCAACAAATCGTCTCATCTGACTACATAGGTCAGATGACCACTGCTGCCACATATCTTCACGATAAGCAGGGTAACACGGTAGATTACTATGGCTTTCACATCTGGATAACAAAGTACAACGGCATGACAGTGCCGTATTTTCGCGGAATGTTTGGGCAGTATGTTTTCATACTGCCCAAAAAAAATGCTGTGATTGTTCGACTTGGCAAGAAACGGGTATTGCCTGGCTTTAACCAGACACCACAAGATGTGGAATTCTACCTTTCAGCAGGCTTGCAGGTCATTGATAATTAATCCTGCTCTCTATGCACATAAAATGAATTGGCCTGCGCCGTTGGCATGACAAGCACATCATTTATATTAACATGTGCAGGCCGTGTGATGATAAACTCAATAATATCAGCAATATCCTCGGCACGTAATGGCTCCAGGCCCTGATAAACGCTCTTTGCCTTTTGCTCATCTCCCTTGAAACGCACAACTGAGAATTCTGTCTCGACCATGCCAGGACTTACGGAACTTACTTTCACATTGTACGGTAGTAAGTCTATTCTCATGCCTTTGGTAATAGCTTCCACAGCGTGTTTTGTGGCACAATAAATATTGCCACGCTGATATACCTCTTTTCCTGCAATGGAGCTAAGATTGACAATGTGACCCTGGCGGCGTTCCTTCATCACAGGCATTATCAGGCGTGAGATATATAGCAAGCCCTTTATATTTGTGTCAATCATTGTCTCCCAGTCCTCTACATCGCCTTCGTAAATATAATCCAGGCCTGCTGCAAGCCCCGCATTATTAACCAGAACATCAACCTGTTTCCATTCTTCAGGCAGGGTATTCCACGCATTTTCTACCTCGTCTCTATGCCTGATATCAAATACCAGAATAAATACGCTGACATCATATTCCTGCTCTAGCTCCTGCCCGAGATTCTCTAGCCTTTGTCTACGCCGTCCTGTAATAATAACATCAAAGCCATTACGTGCCAACATACGGGCTGTGGCCAGTCCAATACCAGCACTAGCCCCTGTTACCAATGCTTTCTTTCTCATGGTCATATATTTTACTTTTCTTCATTACCTCGCTGCTGTAACGTAATCCTATAACCAATACATCATCAACCTGACGGTAGCCTCCTTTCCATTCATTGAATGTATCCAGAATCTTCTTGTACTGGACATTAAATGGCAATGTGTAAATCTTCTTTAGCAATTCTATAAACCTCTTACGTGTGAATTTTTCTTTTGTCTCGCCATTAAACTGGTCAAAGTAACCGTCAGAAGACAGGTAAATGTTCGTGCCCTCTTCGAGTGGAAGGATAATATTTTTAAAGTGTAAATTGAAATTGCCAAAATATCCGCCAATAGAGAAAATATCTCCATCTACTTGCTCCAGACGCCCATCTTGATAAACCAGGAACAAAGGCTGGTTAGCAGAAGCAAATATCAATTCATTCTTCTTAGGCTCAAAACGCAACAATGCTATATCCATACCATCGTGCACCTGGTCATCTTTTTCCTCCTGATTTTTGTGCAACAATTTGACAAGATTTGTGTGCAGTTCCAGAAGTACTTTAGATGGGTCAAAAATATGCTTGGAATTAACAATCTCATTAAGCAATGTATTACCAATCAAAGACATAAATGCTCCAGGTACGCTATGGCCCGTGCAATCTACCAATGCCAGGAATTTATACTGCCCCTGGTTACTGAACCAATAAAAATCGCCAGAGACCACATCTCGAGGTAAGTAGAAAATAAACTCACCTTCCGGGAAATTCTCCTTGATTGCTGCAGTAGATGGTAAGATTGCCCTCTGTATCTTACTTGCGTATTCAATACTATCTCTGATCTGCTTGTTCTTCCATTCAAGTTCTTTTTTCTGTTCTTCAATGATTTGATTCTGAATCTCAAGCTGTCTGTTAGTCTCCTTTAGTGCGGTATTTAGCTCAGCAAGCAGCTGGTTTTTTTTCTTTATAACGTGATACTGCTTGTAAACGATCAAACCTGCCATAAGAATTATGAATATCAAAACGCTCAAAGAAATAATGATTATTCTGGCAACTTTCTGCTCTGCTTCTTTCTTTTTAAGCTCAGCTTCTCGCTGCTTCATCTGGAGCTCCTTCAACTGAGCCTCCTTTTCGAGTAGTGCTATACGCATCTTGTTTTGCTCATTTTGCAAGCGCACACGGCGTAATGAATCCTGTACGTTTTTCATCTGATATTTCTGCAGCTCAAGCATCATCTCTTTTTGCTGGGCAAGCTGTCTTTGTTTGCGTGCCTCCTCCTCTTTTTGCTTTATGATCTGCTCCTTTAGTTTTTTGTCAATAGCAACAGAGAGATTAAAATATTTATAATAACGGTTATTATCTCCCAATGCCTTGTAACACATAGCTATATATGTATATGCCTGCTTAATAAGCTGTAAATTATTTTGATCAAAAGCTATGCTCAAAGCATCCTCATAAGTGGCTATAGCATCCTGGTATTTACCCAGGTTACGTTGTGCATTACCTAGGTTAAGCAAAGCCTGACTGATTCTATTCTTTCTCCCAAGTTTTCTGGCATATTTGACAGCATTGGAAAAATATTTCTCAGAACTAGCATAATCAGCCTTTTCGGAATAAAGTACTCCCAAAAAACTATTTAACTGAAACAAAAGAGGATAGTTTCTACTATTGCCTATCAAACGCAGAGCATTCTCAAACGAATTAATAGCCTGGTCTATTGAATCAATCTGTTGATAGAGACTACCTAATTTAATATAATATTGTGCCTTGAGTGTGGAAGATCCCGTCTGACTAATCCTTGCTTTTAGAGAGGAGATTTGACGGCTTATGCTCTGGGCATTCATACCTAGCCCCAGAAGTATAAGTAATATTATGATAGTTAACCGTTTAAGCCTCATCAAATAAAGTTTTTATAGATATAACTAAAAAAATGATATTATATTTTACCCAAATAAGAAAAAATCATTCCTTTGGATTAGCTAAATTAAAAAAATTTTTTGAAACAGTAAATTGCCTTTTTATATTTGCATTTGATTTAAAACTTTAAAAATAAGAAACAAATGGCTGATTTGTTTGAAAAGATTGTTAATCGCCGTACCCCTCTTGGTCAGTTTCAAGACTTTGCTCATGGTTACTTTAGCTTTCCAGAATTAGAAGGAGAGATAGGTCCTGAAATGTATTTCAATGGCAAAAAGGTAATCGTATGGAGTATTAATAGTTATTTAGGTCTGGCTAATCATCCTGAGATTCGCAAAGTTGACGCAGAAGCTGCTGCACAGTGGGGACTTGCTTATCCTATGGGTTCGAGAATGATGACCGGTGAAACAAAATATCACAGACAATTGGAACAAGACCTTGCAGAATTTGTGGGTAAAGAAGCTGGTTATCTGCTTAATTACGGATACCAGGGCATGGTTTCTATTATTGATGCTTTGCTTGACCGTCATGACGTTATTGTAATAGACTCAGAATCACACGCCTGCATATACGATGGAAGCCGTCTCCACTTTGGCCGCCGTCTGACATTCGAACACAACAATATGGAAAGTCTTGAGAAACAGCTGCAGACAGCCACTAATATTGTATCTAAAACTGGTGGTGGTATACTGGTTGTCTCTGAAGGTGTATTTGGTATGGCTGGCGACCTGGGTAAACTGGACAAGATAGTTGCACTGAAAGATAAATACCAGTTCCGTCTCCTGGTCGATGATGCACACGGCTTTGGTACAATGGGCAAAACAGGTGCTGGTACTGGCGAACACCTAGGTGCACAGGATGGTGTGGATGTTTATTTTGCTACCTTCGCAAAGTCTATGGCTGCTATTGGTGCATTCGTTGCATCTACTAAGCCAATTATTCGCTATCTGCGCTACACAATGAGATCACAGATCTTTGCTAAATCCCTGCCCCTACCAATCGTTATTGGAGCAATGAAGCGCCTGGAGATGCTCAAGACCAAACCAGAGCTTAGAGAAAAACTCTGGACTATTGTTAATGCTTTGCAAAATGGTCTGCGTGAAGCTGGTTTTGACCTGGGTCGTACAGAATCAGCCGTTACTCCTGTCCACCTCAAAGGTAGCCCTTACGAGGCAGCTGCTTTGATTGCAGACCTGCGTGAAAATTATGGTATTTTCTGTTCTGGCGTACTCTATCCTGTTGTTCCTAAGGGTGTGTTAATGCTTCGTCTTATTCCTACTGCTGCACATGAGCTCGAGCATGTGGAGAAAACAATTGAAGCATTCAAAGATGTTCGCACAAAGCTTGAGCAGGGTTATTACAAACATGATGATCCTATGGAAATCCTTCGCAAATACAATATTAAAATCAGGCTATAAAAACATTTTACAGCAAAAAAGTAGGCGGCCAATGGCCGCCTACTTTTTTTGCCACATTTTTTGACAAATACCGGAACAAAATCTAACCCAAAACATGCCTGGGTAATAGCTTTAACACTGTTTTACTAATTTTGACCACCCTGAATACTCACAAAAGCAACATATCCTTTTTTTCCCTGGCCTCCGCCAATCACAAATTGCTTATCTCCTATAATTGCAGCAGAGTAAATAAGAGGCATTTGAAAAACTTTCTGTATTTCGATCGCACCGCCAGGAGTAAGGCTCCATATACAGGCATTTTGCCCACGATTATAACCTCCGAATAGCCACAGCTTCCCGTTCCACAACAAACCATCCTTAACTTTCTCGACCACACTTGTGCCCAGTACATTATCCCGTAGTGTTTTCCCTGCAGGATCTATTTGCACGAGCCAGATATCCCCTTTTTTACTCTTTATTTTTTCCCATGTCTCACCTATTAGCAAAAACCCATTGTCATATTCCAGTGGTTTAACAAAGAAATTATCTTCATACAAATGATTCTTTGTCTGCCAAATAATCTGACCATCATACGACATCATAATAATCCACGGGTCAAGATCGCTCACACCTTTCTGCCAGGTACGTGCAAGAATAAGCATTCCATCTTTCAGAAGCAAAGCATTTAAAGCCTCTTCATTATCTGCCAGGGCACCCAACTGTTTATCCCACAACAAATTGCCCTGCCCATCAACCTTTAATATCCATAGGTTGCGTTGAGTTATTCCCTGTGGTGTGGCATATCCGAATAAATAAAAATTGCCATCCCTTGTGGGTAAAATCTTATAAGCTCCATCATTGAGCTTATTCCCATAGTTCTTTTGCAGAATAATCTGTCCGTCAGAAGACATTACTACGAACCATACCTGGCTTCTCGAGTCATTTATCCAGGTGATACCAGTAGCATAGATACGATCTTCTTGTACTACAAAATCGTTTATCCTGTCAAAAAGATTACCTCCAAAACTATTTTGCCAGACAACCTGTCCTTCGGTAGTGAGCTTAACGATAAAACCATCCCTGAGCTTACTAGAAGCAGGTATTTCATAATATCCAGCTGCATAAATAAAATTGTTATCAACAGCGACTTTTTGTATTGTTGTATAATCAAAATCAACTTCCTTAACCAACTCCTGGGCTGTCATACCAAAAGAAAGGCATAGAAGGAACAAAAAAACTAAAATTAAATGTCTCATTTGTTGTGCTTTTTGAAGTTTATTTTATAAGAGATTAAAAGAAATATTGTTGAATAAAGGAATGCTAATAAAGCATTAATAACAAAAGGGATAGAATGTTGTTCAAAAAAGTCCTGAAATTGCTGCTGTGGTGCAAAAGCGGCAGCAGGAGGGACAACTAGGGAAGTAATAACCTTAGCTGGGAGATAGAAACCCATAGGAATATTTAGCGAAAAAAGTAACTTGCGCACAATTGCCTCCAGTACAAAATATCCCAGAAAGGCTAGCACAGAAGCCATCGGTTTCTTAAAAAGCGACACAAATAAAACCGCAAAACTGACATAAGCAAAAACCTGTAACCACAGAGCAAACAGAGCTGTCCATCCATAATTAATATCGGCTCTTCCCCAATGCAGCCACATTATCAGTCCCCCAATTAATGCTGTCAGAGTCCAATCGAAAGGTACCAGATAAACAAAACTGAGTTTACCTAGAAAAAACTTCTTCTTAAACGAAAAAGAGGTATTCTCAACGCCAGACCAATCCTGTGCGAGAAAAATTATCACAAAAATCATCCACAATGGAACGAGAAAAGAAGCAACCCATGAAGCTACAGAAATATCCAAAGGAAACTTCATATAATCAATAACAGAAAAAGCTGATGCCCTGAAAATATCCAGTTTATTAATTATAGAACTCACGTCAAAAAGTAAAAAGAAATATAAAAAATATAAACCAAGCATATAGATAACCAATAACTTATTATCTATCAATTTCTTATACTGCAACAGAAACAATCTCCACCACATACACCTTTGTCAAATAGTTTATTATAAAATTAAAAAATTCTTATATTTGGTATAACGAAATATAAACAAAAATGACTGCACAGATAAATAAATTTTTACATAATCTACGAAGTATCTTTCCTGTTTCTAGACGCAGGACAATCATGGACAAACTAATTAGTTTGCTGAAGATTGAACATTTAGGAGAAGTAGCCAGTGCTGAAGACGAGGAACAGAAACTTAACGTTGAGCGCAAGCTAGCCCATGAAGCTTCTTTGCTTATAGGTCAGTTAAAAGGTCTTGGATTCACACAGGCACAGGTAGAATCTATCATTGAAAAAATCACAGAAATAAAGCAAATAAGGGACATTATCAGGCTTTTACCTAGGGCAGCGAGCCTTAACTTAGAGCATTTTAATCGTGAGAGCATCCTTACTGCTATCGAAAAAGGCTGGAAAGTTTTGATATTATTCGAAATAGCGCAGAAATTCCAGCAACACCACCTTGACGATGACCCGAATTATGCCGATTTTAACAAGCTCATGGAAGCTACTATAACTGACAAGGAAGCACATGAGATTGTAAATGTCCTAATTCAAGCAAAATATAAAGGTATCGAGATAACACTAAATGATATTCTCAAGTACCTTAATTCTCTGCAATATACTATAGATGAACCTATTAAAAATCTTTATTTAGCATTAATTGTCATTAAAGAAAAAGGCCTGGACCTGCGGCTGTCTGACCTGATGGTTGGGACTGTTTTCGAGCGTCCTCCCAAGCAATTAGCTTTGACTTATGCACGTATAAGAGAGAATGACTTGGCTATCAGCAAGGCACAGTACTTATCCCTGACTTTAAAACAAGCTATTATTGACAAGATAGTCGGATTCATGATCGTGGGCAAAAGATATAACCTAATCATAGACTTTGACGACATTGTAAAGCAGTACCAGCTGGGTAACAAGGTTTTTGACGTACTAAGAATTTTGATTAAACTACATGAAAATGGCTTCAAAGACATTGATTTTAGTTACCTGACAAAATTAGCTTCACAAAAAGCTGATTTAAATACAATCGTACCAGCGTTTTTTTATGCACGCAACAAACTGGACCTGAAAGAATTTCTTAAAGACATTGAACGAGTATTGCCTGTACGCAAAGGCAATGGAGATAATGGAAACGACCCTGAAGAAAATGAGGAAGAAGCAGGATTTAACCTGATTAACTTTGCAAAGGCTATGGACCTTGGGGTTAATGAATTTGGCATTGACAAAGAAACATTAATCACAGATTTTACTTCTGGCATTGACGTGTGGGGAATAATTGACCTTATGGACTATAGCAAAAAGAATGGCGTTGAAGTTAATTATTTTGTGGCCAAGGCTCTTGCTAGCGAGAGTCTGGACAATTTAAAGGAAACTATTTACAAGGCCCTCAATCCTTTCGAAATAGAAAGTCCTTATATTCATGTCACTACCAAAGATAATATTGAGATAAAAGTCAAACTCATTTTGCTTGTTACATACAATA
>JALVRO010000287.1:0-6357 GCA_027031265.1 Bacteroidales bacterium
AGCTTTACACAGGGTAAACTCACATACCAGGGTGTAATAAAACACCTTAACGTGCTGGATTATGACTACTATTTTAGGCTCACAGAAGCATTCCTCGATGGAGATTATGAACAGGTTCTCCTAACCTTTGACCAAATTTTACAAAAAGGTTTTGATCCCCAGCATTTCCTCGCTGGTCTGGCAGAGCATTTCCGCAACCTGCTCATAGCACGCACCCCCAAGACACTCAAGCTATTGGAAATAGGCGAAACAATAAAAGAACGTTATACTCAGCAAGTCAAACAGACTCCCATACGCTTCCTGCTGAAAGCCCTGGATATCATTAACCATTTTGATGTTAATTACAAAACAGCCCAGAACAAACGTCTCCATGTGGAGCTAGCACTAATCAAGCTATCTGAGCTTAGTCAAAAAATTTACGAACAGGGACAACCACAGCCCACAACAAATTCACAAAATCAAGAAACTGATAAAAAACAGGGCAAAACAAAACCCCAGGACACAAAACAATCTGTGCTTGAAAAAATTAAGCAAAAAACCAGTAACACCACACCCACAACCAATAGTAATAAAATGCCCTTGACCAATACCGGTCCATCACTCAATGGCATAATTAGCAAAACTCCTGAGCCAGAACAAAAAACAAACCCTACTGGTACTTATCCCGGCAATACACAGCAAGCATCCAGCACTCAACATACAGATAACCAGCAACAATCAACTACCCCACAAAAAAAACAGCAAGCCACGGGCGAAAAAATCAAAAAAGCTCTCGAACAATACGCTGACCTTTACCTTAAACCACGCAACAAAAGACTCTGGGCCGTGCTACGTGAGCTAACCCCAGAGCTAGAGGGCTCCCAGATCACACTCGTGGTAATGAACGACAACCTGAAGCAAAATTTTGAGAAAATATCCCGTCATATTTCTGATTACCTTAAAGAAAAATTTAACACAGACTTCACACTAGAATTTAAAGTAGGTCAGACTACTATCAAACGTAAGCCTATAACCCAAGAAGAAAAATTCCGACATCTTTTACAGAAAAACCCAAAACTGGAGGACTTGAGAAAAAAACTAGACCTTGGATTTTAAAAACTAAGACAGAATATGGAGCTGAACTTAGAGCATCTGCATATAACCAACTTCAAGAATATCATAGAATTAAACCTGGAGCTAAACAAAAAAATCAATTGTTTTGTCGGGCTCAATGGGGCTGGCAAGACTAATATCCTAGACGCTATTTTTTACTTATCGTTCACCAGGAGTTATTTTCCAGTCTCTGACGCCCAGAATATCCGGTATGGACAGGATTTTTTTATGCTCAAAGGACAATACCAGCGTCTCCGTGTCAAAGAAGAGATTCTCATAACATTCCAGAAAGATCAAAAAACAGTCAAACGAAATGGCAAGAAATACAGACGTTTATCTCATCACATTGGACTAATCCCTGCAATAATTATCACACCAGATGATATAAAACTCATCACAGGCACAGGCCAAGAGCGCCGTCGCCTTATGGACATGATTATCTCCCAGGCTGATGTCCAGTATTTGGCAACCCTGGGTACATACCGCAAAGTCCTCCAGCAACGTAACAAACTTATTAAAAACTTTGCTCGAGATAAATATGTGGATGAGGAATCACTAGAACTGTGGGACGAGCAGCTATGTGAAGCTGCTAGCTACATACACGACAAACGTAAAAACTTTATCCTCGAACTGGTACCTATCATTCAGCATTATTACAATATTATCTCAGGTGGATCTGAACAAATAGACATCAAATACAAATCACACCTGAACGACCACAATTTCTGCCTTTTGCTCAAAGAAAACCTCAAGCGTGACCTTGCTCTCGAATATACTTATGCAGGTATTCACCGTGATGACCTGGACCTACTTATAGACACACAGCCTATAAGAAAATTTGGATCGCAGGGTCAGCAAAAATCTTTCCTAATTGCCCTGAAGTTTGCACAGCATGACTTTATACGCAAACATCTAAAAATCAAACCACTTCTCCTGCTTGACGATATCTTTGATAAGCTAGACCCACAGCGCGTAGAAAAACTGGTTGGCATGGTATCACAAGACCAATTTGGCCAGATTTTTATAACCCACACTAACGAACAACGACTCAAACAAATCCTTCACAACCTTGCAGTCGAATACAAAATCTTTCATGTCAGCCAGGGCCGCATTATCCAGACACACGAAAATTCTCACGCATGACCAGAGACGAACTATACATGCAACGGTGCCTGGAGCTAGCCAATAATAGCCTGGGACGTACATACCCAAATCCAGTTGTTGGCTCTGTGATTGTTTATAATGACCAGATAATAGGCGAAGGCTTCCACAAACGCGCAGGTGAGCCACACGCCGAAGTAATTGCAATTAATAGTGTCAGAAACAAGGAACTGCTAAAAAAATCTACTCTTTACGTTAATCTAGAGCCATGCTCACATTATGGCAAAACCCCACCATGTGCAGACCTTATCATAAAATGGAAAATTCCTCGCGTGGTTGTGGGTACTATTGACACATCATCCAGCGTCTCAGGCCGTGGTATAGAAAAACTACGGTCAGCAGGCATTGAAGTGACAGTGGGCATGCTCGAGAAACAGGCTCGCTGGATCAATAGACGCTTTTTTACTTTTCACGAAAAAAAAAGGCCTTATATCATTCTCAAGTGGGCGCAGACAGCCGATGGCTTTATTGACATCAACAGAAATAAAAGTGAAAAACGACAGCCAACAATCATAACCAGCAAATGGGCACGCACGCTTGTACATCGCTGGCGCAGTGAGGAACAAGCTATCACAGTAGGAACAAACACAGTTGTCTCTGACAACCCCAGGCTTAATGTGAGGCTCTGGTATGGACAATCACCTGTTAGAGTCTGCGTGGATATTAACAACCGTATTCCTGGAGATTCTAATATCTTTGACCAGTCAGCTCCCACTATTTGCCTCAAAGACAAGCGCTTCTATGATCCTCGAGAGATTATTGAACATCTTTTTAACCTTAACATCCAGAGTATCATAATAGAAGGCGGCACTAAATTCATTAATTCATTTATTGAGATTGATTTGTGGGACGAAGCTAGGATTTTTAACTCAAATTTAGTATTTTTGAATGGAATTAGTGCACCAAAAATCAAGGGCATTTTTGTCAACAGTCAAAACTTGCATAACGAACGGTTATACATCTTTAGCCATGAAAAAAATTCTGGCCTTTTACATAATTAGCCTTTTCCCATTGCTATTGCATTCCCAGACTATTGACTCCAGACAGGATTCTCTGCCCACCTCCCTGAGACTTTTCTACAACATTGATTTCTCTGGAGCTGTACGCCTTTACAAACAAATGATAAATTTTGACCCCACAAACCCTGAATATTATTACAAACTAGGCATAGCCTATCTCCATACAGAGGGCAAAGCAGATAGCGCAATCATGGAATTTAAACAAGCAGAGGAACTATTTAAACCACGTTACAGAAAACGTATTAGCCGCTTTGCATTGCGATTTTACAAAGCATATTCATTTTACCTGACCAATAACCTTGATAGCGCTGTCAGAATATTGCAACGCCTTTATCAAACCGATTATTTACCAGACGAATTCCTGCTCATAGTCGCAGACCTGCTTGACTCTATTCAGAACAAAGTTTCAAACTCAGTGAAGATTACCAATCTGGATAAAAATGTTAACTCTCTCTATACAGAGCACTCGCCTATTTTTGACAAAGACAATCAAATATTACTTTTTACATCCCGTCGCAAGCTCAACTCAAAATCAATCCGGTATAAGGATGAACAATATGACGAAAATATCTATTATTCCACATACAATCCAATGATAGATCAATGGTCTGGAGCACAACCTGTCAAAGTTCTTGACACTCTTTTTAATGAAGCTAGCTGTAGCCTCAATCCTGATAACAAAATTGCTATTATTTACAAAGACGAAGCAGGTGGTAATCTTTATTGGGCAAAACTTATCAATGGTCGCTGGACCAGATTACACAAATTCCCAAAACCAATAAACACAAGTTATTCCGAAAACCATGGTACTATAACATCAGACGGACGTATCTTATATTTCTCTTCAGACCGCCCTGAAGGCTTCGGTGGCATGGATATCTGGATGAGCAAACTCCTGGACGACGGGACATGGACAAAACCTATTAATCTGGGCCCTAATATCAACACAGCAGGCGACGAAGATGCCCCATATATCACCCCAGATGGACGGCATCTGTATTTTGCCTCTACTGGCCATAATTCCATCGGCGATTACGATATCTTTGTATCAGAACTGGATGAATTCGGTACATGGGGACCAGCGCAAAACCTTGGCTACCCAGTTAATACTATCTTTGATGATATTTTCTTCTATCCTGTGGATTCGAGTACTGCATTCTTCGCATCTAATAGACCAGGTGGTTATGGTAGCGCTGATATTTATAAAGTAGAATTTAATTATCTCAAAAAAGACTATCTGGTCAATATTTGCTATCTAGAAGGCTTTAACAAACCCAAAAACCTGATTGTCAAAATAAAAGACCTTATTACAGGCAAAGAATATTTTGCCCGCCCTAACGAAAAAGGTAAATTTATCTTCATCACACAGCCTTATCACGAATACCATCTACTGATTCAGAACACATACAACGGACAAACACTATACAAGGAAAACATCAATATCACCAACCCACAAACCCTGTTACGACGCCAGATAAATCTTAATCAACAGGAAAATTGATTCATCCAGCCTAATACTGTTATTCAGCAGTTTTACTTTATCGTAAATTCTGGTTAAAAATTCTTCCCTGTCATTTTTTTGTTCTTTAAAAAAAACTAATTTTAAAAACAAAAAACACAGCCATGACTTTCGACGTTGACAGGATAAGACAGGACTTCCCTATTATTCATCAAACAATAAATGGTTACCCTCTCACTTATCTGGACAATGCAGCAACCACACAAAAACCTATACAGGTAATAGAAACTGTAGATGATTTCTATAAGTCTAAAAATGCTAATATACACCGTGGTGTACATTATCTGAGCAATTTATCCACAGACCTATACGAAGAGGCTCGACATACTGTACAGAAATTCATCAACGCAGCGCACGATTATGAAATAATTTTTACACGTGGCACCACAGAGAGCATCAACCTGGTTGCCTTTACATTCACTCAGGCTTTTATTACACAAGGTGATGAAATTATTGTTACAGAAATGGACCATCATGCCAACATCGTCCCTTGGCAACAAATAGCCCTGCGCATAGGGGCAAAACTAAAAGTAGTGCCAATAACTGACGACTATCAACTTGATTTTGAAGCATATACCAGGCTTTTTACAGAAAAAACAAAAATCGTTGCACTACCCCACATTTCAAACTCCCTGGGCACAATAAACCCAATAAAAAAATTCATTGAGTTTGCACACAAACACGATGTACCTGTATTGATTGATGCAGCACAATCAGTACAACACGAAAAAATTGACGTCCAGGATCTTGATTGCGAGTTCCTGGCTTTCTCTGGTCATAAGATTTACGCCGAAACAGGTATAGGTGTCCTTTACGGCAAGGAAAAATGGCTCGACAAACTACCTCCTTATCAATTTGGCGGGGATATGATAAAAGACGTTACTTTCGAAAAAACCATCTTCCAGGACCTTCCTCTCAAATTCGAAGCCGGCACAAGCAATTATGTAGGAGCTATAAGCCTCAAAGCCGCCATTGATTACATCACAGGCATTGGCCTTGACAAAATAGAAAAATACGAAAAATACCTGCTAAACTATGCCATTGACCAGATAAAGCAAATCAAAGGCATAACCGTGTATGCCACAAAAAAGGACAATAAAATCAGCGTGCTATCATTCAACATCCAGGGTGCCCATAACTATGACGTGGGCATGATTCTGGATCAAATGGGCATTGCTGTTCGCACTGGCAAGCATTGTACACATCCTCTTATGTACCGCCTCGGAATTCCAGGTACTGCACGCGCCAGTTTTGCTATGTACAATACCACAGAAGAAATAGACCGCTTCATCCAGGCTGTCAAAAAGGCAAAACAAATGCTCACTTAACACACATAAACCCTGGCACATACCGCACGTCTAACAATACATTGAAGATAAGCCAACCGCCTATGCCCAACAATCATCCTGCACATTAACCCGCTAATTCTTCAACCCAAATTACGCATTAGAACCACTGAAAATAGTGATTTGTATAACTATACTTTACAGATTTTCAGTGTGTTATTTGGATTTTTTTCTAATGCTACGCATTAGAAATTTTGCTACTTAGTCAATCCTTAAAAAC
>JALVRO010000287.1:6367-9640 GCA_027031265.1 Bacteroidales bacterium
TTCATTTTGCAAGGTTTTTATTTCAAAATACCAATTTCCTTGCAATTTACAAAGCTTTTTCAAAGAAATTTTTTAAAGTTTCTCTTTGGATACCAATCTGTTAACGAGTTATTAAGGGGCGACTACTTAATCAATTAAGTTTCAATCAGATATAACAACTTTCTCTAAAAATTTTTGTTCTACTTTAATTTAACAAGTAATACATTGACAATCTTTCTATTAAAAAGATTTTTGCAAACCTAACGCTGATTTTGGGTTAAAAAAATTACATGGGTCAAAAGCCTCAAAACCTTAACGACATGCGGGTTAGGCTCGATTTATAGTTCTTATGAAAAATTCGAATTAAGGTATCCTGAGCCCCAGAAGAAGCATATCATCGAGCTGCGTGACCTTTAGCTCTGGATTTTGTTTCATCCAATCATCAATGGCTCGTTCTATAAAAGTCTTTTGCTCATGCATGGATAGTCCCTGAATCGAAAGGAGTAATTTTTTAAACCGTGCTGACCCCATTCTTTTTCCACGCTCTCCTCCAAATTGATCCAAGATTCCGTCCGAAAATGTATAGAATGTATCTCCAGACATGATTTTTATCGTCTGTAATGTAAAAGGCTTCATTGACCTGAAATTACCTACAGGCATCTTATCTGGCTTGATATGAATCAGGGTATACTCATGGTTGTATTGTATTTTGATTTTCTCAGACTCTGAAGGAAAACTGTTATTGTTAATTGCCCTAACAACATATAAAGGATTGTTTGCTCCAGCATAATGAAGTGTCTCTCTGTCAGATTCTATGACATAAATAGCTATATCCATTCCATCCTTTCGCTCTTCCCCTCCCAGCTTACGCTCAAATGTCTTGATTATTCTCGATCTAAGCTCTTCTAATATCTCGTGTGGCATAATATCATGAAAGGTCTTAGCCATAATGTCATTCAAGTATGTGATACCCAACAGACTCATGAAGGCTCCTGGAACACCATGTCCTGTACAGTCCGCAGCAGCTATGATTATTCTTCCCCCTCTCCTGTAAAACCAATAAAAATCTCCGCTGACTATCTCCTTTGGACGATAAAATATGAAATACTCAAAGCCTTCCAGTACATCAACATCCTCTGGCAAAAGAGATCTCTGTATGGTACTGGCATATATTATTCCATCTGTAATATGTTTCTTTTGCTCTGCTATGATTTTATATTGTTGCTGTGCAATATCCCGCTGTTCTTTAAGTTCCTCCTTTTGTCTAAGGATTTCCTCTTTTTGTTCCCTCAATTCCAGATTTTGTCTCTCAATAATCTCTTTTTGTGTGCTAATCATTTTACCAACAACATACTGATACTCAATCACTATAAGAAAAGTACTCACAAGTGCTGCATATTTCAAAAACTTGGCATGAAACAGGACCAGAGGATCATCTATATATGCAGGAAAACGGTACATAAAGAAAAATATGGTCAGAGAAAAGAAAAACACAAAAAAAAAGCCCTCTATAAGCTCAAACTGTTTGCGTGTAACAGGAAATATGCCAAGAAATTTAATTTTCAAAGTTTCCTAGTTTTTATAGAATTTTGTAAATTACTTAGCAAATTTTACACCGAAATTTTTACTTTTAAAGCCATGAAACTTTTTAAAAATTTTTTTAACAAAATAAAAATTAAACGTAGTAAAAAAGAGCACGTTAGCACTACAACCATCATTGTTTTTGGGCTGGTTCCGTTTCTTTTCATTGTTTATCTTCTCCTGGGCCCTGTAATTCGTGTGGTTAAAAAAGATCTTAATGCTACACCAATGTTTATAATTAGTGACAATCTTAACCTGCGATCTGATCGTAGCTCTAACGCTTATGTCATTGGTAATTATGATTATGGCACAGAAGTTAAAGTTTATAATACTTATGATAACAAATGGGCAGAAGTGGCTGTAGGTCGTAAAAAAGGCTATATGTCCCTTAAATATCTTGTACCACCAGAAATTTTTTACCTCATTGATGGTCTATTCGGAAATGAACAGGCTAAAAAAGCTATCAAAAAAACCGCATACAAAAAAGCCATTGCCAATTATTTTCTACAAAACGGCCTGGTTAGCGACATGCCTGACCAAATAAAGATTCAATTATACGGACGTAAAAGTAGAAACAAGCCAGTCTGGCAGCTATTCGTTTTGTCAGGTAATCCAAAATTTAATTCATACTGTTATGGTGATTTCAATGGGGATAAAAAACCTGATGCAGCATTTGTCATTACCAACAAAAAAACTATGCAAAACCGTCTTATTATACTAAGTATTAACAATGTGGGACAAGACTATGGTACTACTTTATTCTCTATGGATTTCAAAGATAACTGGTATTACATTCGCCTGGCTCCCAAAGGTAGTGAGTATTATGTCAATGGCGAAAAAATCAAAATTCCTATTGACGGCATACTAATTGGCTCAAACCGAGACCCTGCTTTACATGACCCTCTAAGACTTCTTCTCTATGATGGCAAAAAATTCAGAATCTATAATCAGCCGTAAAAATATATTGGAAAACAAACCCATATATTAACTTCATACACAAACACAAAACTACCCAGTGTTGCACTAAGACTGCTATAACTTCTTCACTACCCGGGCACCAAGTATATACCCGGGAAATATGGTATACTGGACTCGACAACCTTCCACCTGCAGTCTATCTGTCGCTTACCATCTGACAGGACAACATGCAGCAGATCTTTACCGCCATACTGCTCATAATAGAATTTATCCACACGCTCAATCCTATGCAAAGGCATCGACACCCTCTCTCCCGTAGCCAAATCCCTGCCAATTAGCATGTTATTAACAAAATTAGTCGTGTCTTTGCCATTTTTACTGGACATGTAATGATCGAAATAACTCCTCTCAACACATTCTAGTATAACCTGTACATCCTTCTTTTCAATGGCCTTAGAAAATATTATACCCAGAGCTTGCCTGGCATCTCCAGTAAAATAATCTGATACCGAATGCAAAATAACCGCATCATATATGTCACTAGCCTTCGTCTCCCCCTTGCTAAAAACCACATAAACATCTTTACCTCTTTGTGTAAAGCCCACAGGATTAACTAAATTAAATGTCTGCAGAAGATCCTCTGATATTGGTCGGAGCAATCTGACAGAATAAAGCACATTATACTCCTCAGTTCTCCTGCCTGCACCTCCAATCATTACATCAACTATAACCCATTGATTATCAGGGGAAATATCCAGCACACTCAGGACCACACTCCCTTCATTTGTTACATTC
>JALVRO010000288.1 GCA_027031265.1 Bacteroidales bacterium
AGCACAATGTGACCAAATTTTGGTTCTTTCTTGGCGCCGACGAACAGCTCAACGCCCTGGGCCATAGGCTGGAGCAGTACACCTTTGGCATCGGGTATCTGCATCAGGCGGAGGAAATGCTCTTTTATCTCTTCTGCGCTTTGTACACCGAGCACAACGCCGCCTACGTCAGATTTGTGCACAGGACCGACGACTTTCATTACCAGTGGATAGCCGAATTCATTGGCTTTAGCCACAGCCTGTTCCTGAGAGGTAACCACAGCTTCTGGGACTCGTGGAATGCTGGCGGCATCGAGCAAGGCACTAACTTTTTCGGGTTTGAGATAGTCGTTATCTGCCTGGTCAATAATTTGTCTGATTTTTTCCTGGTTAATGTCGTCAGGTATAGGCACATCAAGGGTAGAAGGCTTAGGTGTCTTCCATACTTTAACCAATGCCTGGCCAAATAATACTTCATCCTGGAAAGACTGGTGGCCATAGCTCTGGAAATGTTTAATTTCCTCTGCTGCTTCGCTGGTGGAAGGCATTATAGGATAAATAGGCTTTTTGTTTTTCTCAATATGCTTGTGAATGACATCGTAAACATCAAATACGCGGAACAGGCCTGGTGTACCAAAGATAACAGCAATAGCATGTATGTTGTCGCAGCGCTCTTCGCAAGTTTCCAGGATATAGTCCAGTTGTTCGGCTGTACCTGTAGCCAGGAAATCAATAGGGTTTGCTGCCGATGAGCCAGGGAATAGATGCTCGAGCAGGTCTTTTTGTATTTTCTTGTCAATAGGGGGCACCTGCATTCCTCCATGGGAAAGAGCGTCTGTAAGCATGACGCCAGGGCCTCCGGCGTGTGTTACGACAGCTACGCTGTCGCCCTGGAGTTCTCTTTGCTGGAAAATAGCTGCTACAGTAGCCAGCTCTTCGCGTCCATGGCAGCGGACGATACCTGCTTTGCGGAACAGTGCTGTTACTGCTTCGTCAGAGCTAGCCAGAGCACCTGTGTGTGAGGAGGCAGCACGGCTACCAGCTTCGGAGCTACCAGCTTTTATGGCGGCTATGTGGCAGCCTTTGCGGATAAGTGATTGTGTATGCTTGAGGAATTTCTGTGGTTTTTCTATTTTTTCTATGTAGAGGAGCTTGACCTTTGAGTCCCGCTGAGGGTCAAAGTTGAGGTCCATGTATTCAAGCATTTCTTCAACGCCTATTTGTGCACTATTGCCAACAGACCATATACTGTTGAATGTTAGGCCTTTGGGTAAGGCTGATTCCATTATAAATACCACTGTGCCGCCTGAGCCTGAGATCATGTCAATGCCCTTTGGGTCAAGCCTGGGAATAGGTGTGGTGAAGACTCCAGCGTAATTGGTATTAATAACTCCTATACAATTAGGGCCTATGAGAGAAGCCCCGTATTTATTTACTATATCAACCATTCGTTTTTCCAGACGAGCACCCTCTTGGCTTTCTTCGCTAAAGCCAGCAGAGAAAACGATAAATGCTTTTGTGCCCTTTTCTTTAGCCAGAATTTCCATTGTGTCAGGACAGAACTGTGCCGGGATAGCCAGTATTGCCAGGTCGACCTGTGGTAAATCGTGTGGATCGCGATATGATTTTATACCCTGTATTTCGTCAGCTTTTGGGTTAACGACATAAAGCTTGCCTTTGTACCCATGGTCAATGAGATTTTTCAAAGCTTTGCCGCCTGGTTTGCGTGTGTCATTAGAGCCCCCAACTACAACAATACTTTTAGGGTTGATTAATTCTTTGGTTATCATTTTGTTATGAATTTAGTCGTTTAAGTTGCGAATAAAAATAATATTTTATGCAAAATGAGAAAATATTTTATATCATTTCATGTGGTAATTGTATGTGTATTTCAGGATTTTAAAAGGTTGCTTGTGCTGTTGTTGGATTAGTAATAGCTCTTCGGTGTGGGTAGCCCGTTCGTAATATACTTTGTAGAGAAAGCGTACTATTAGATGCCCGTCAGTGTCTTTGTATAGTTCTACTTTTGTGGGGTTGTATTTGGTAATAGGGCCACGTTGGAGCTGAAGTTTCTGGAGTGTTTCGATCCATTTTTGCGCAGGGATGTTTTTTAGCATTTGCTTGTCCAGTAATGGAATGACGTCTTTATAATCCTGACGCATGGCGTAATAATAAAAGAGTGAGGCTGTCTTCTGTGCTTTATTAACCGGAGAAGAACAGGATGTAAGAAAAACTATTGCAACCAGGGTAAAGAATTTTAGATACTTCATTGTCTAAGTATTTGGGTTTTAGTCTAAATTAGCGTATAATTTCCAGAGACAAAAAGTTTTTTGCAAATTTGGTTAAGCAAAAACAAAGAAAAGAAAAAAATGAAAACAGTCCTTTTTGATTTTAGTGGGAATTGGCAAGACCTTCTGCCTTTGACATATACACGTCCTATTTCGCAGTTGCGTATAGGTATCTTGACTATTGAACAGAAGTGGGATAAATACCTTGGGCTGCCGACGACTTACAAGACAGAGAATTATCTGCAGGTGAAATTTAAATTTGAGCCAGGAAGGGATAATTATGTCATAAATGCTACAGTATTACCAGATAAAGCGCTGGTTGAGGCTATCAGAGGCCTGGGCAAAGGCGAGGCTCTATATAAGGATGATATTTTTCTGGCAGCGAGACTGGGAGCGGATGAGATAGGTAGAGTAGAGACAGGGGAAGGATTGCGTGTTAGTTTTTTTCGGGAAGAATTAGCTATGGTAACGCAGCTATGGCATTTGTTCAAGCTAAATGGACAGGAGTTGGAGAAAGATTTTTTATTAATCACGCGGGGACGTCAGTCTCAGAAAATAAGTAGCACAAATACAGTATTTGAGGATGATAGAATCTTCCTTGAGCCAGGAGCTGTGGTAGAGGCAGCCACACTTAACCCTCATGGTGGTTATATCTATATTGGCCGTGATGCTGAGATAATGGAGGGTAGCGTGGTGAGGGGTAGTCTGGCTATGTGTGAGCATTCTGTCTTGAAGGTCAGTGCAAAGATTTATGGCCCCACGACAATAGGTCCTTATTCCAAGGTAGGTGGAGAGGTAAATAACAGTATTATAATTGGTTACAGCAATAAAGCACATGATGGATTTCTGGGGAATTCTGTTCTTGGCGAGTGGTGCAATATTGGAGCTGACAGTAATAACTCAAATCTGAAAAATAATTATGCTGAGGTTAAACTATGGAATT
>JALVRO010000289.1 GCA_027031265.1 Bacteroidales bacterium
ATTTTAATCAAGAATAGGTATAGGCAAAGGCCGCTGCATGTGCAGCGGCCTTTTGATGATTGGTGTTGGACGGATGCTTATTTCAGGTATTCTTCACGTGGCCTGGCTTGAATAGGCTCCAGGCCCTGATGTTGAAGCTTTTTGTTAAGTTTTTGTAGCTTTTGATAGATTTTCTCGACCTGTGCCTGATATTTGTTAATCTGGCTACCAAGGAAATTGATGCCATTGATTTGTGATTGTGTTGGGCGGCCTTTGAACATCATGACATCGTTATAGAGGCTACCCAGTTTTTCGCGTATCCTTTCCTCTCCAGTTATTCGTCCCACTTTTGTAGCAACCAGTGTCTTGTGAATAGTTTCGAGCTGGCTGGCGAAGTATTTAAGTTTTTTTGCAACATCTGGACTGGCTTTTTGTGCTCTCTGGCGTGCCTGCTTTATCAAGTCAACAGCCATACCGTCTATGTATGTCAGATTTTCGAGCATTTGATATGCCTTCATAATAGTCTGAAAACGCAGTTGCTGGTCAGCAATAGAATATGGCAGTTCTGGATTGGGCAGCAGGCGGATTGTAGTTTCATAAGTCTGTCCATTTTTAAAGACTTTAACCACATATTTACCTGGAGGATACTGTGGTCCAAGAATCTGTAAACCAATAATATTCGGAGATGGAGGTATGTGTGGTGGCTTCATCCTCAAGGAGAAATAAACGCGGTTAATGCCGCGATTCGGACTGGCTGCAATTTTTTTTATGAATTTACCTGTCGAATCAAATAGTTCGATGTGCATGTCGCCAAAAATGTGTCGTTTCTTGAGGTAGTAAGTGATGTATGCCTGGGTTCCAGATGTTTGTCCGGTGAATAAATCATCTCCCAGCATGGAAGAGCCATGCCCCATCTCTGGTAGCACGCGATTTAGGATAAACTTTTTTTTACCCAGAAAAGCAAAATCTGATGTGATAATCTCTGGAGTAATATCACGCAGAGGCGACAGGTCGTCAATAATGTATATACCGCGGCCGTGTGTTGCCAGCACCAGGTCATCGTCTTTTTTGCTAAAGGCCATATCACGGACTGCCACAGGAGGCATTCCAGTGTAATGAGTCCAGTTTTTTCCACCATCTAATGAGATAAATAGACCACGTTCTGTGCCAAGGAACAGGAGGTTAGGCCTGTGGTAGTCTTCTTTGATTACATGACAGTAGCCCTGCACGCCATTTGCTATGCGCACCCATGTTTTGCCCAGGTCAGTGGTCTTGTAGACGTAAGGCGTCATATCGCCGGAGCGGTGAGCATCAAAAGTGACATAGACAGTATTGCGGTCAAAGCGGCCTGGCCATACGTAGCTAACCCAGGTATTGTCCGGCAGGTCAGGTATGTTCTGAATCACATTGTGCCAATGGCGACCACCGTCAGTAGTAAGCTGCAGATTGCCGTCGTCTGTTCCAACCCAGATAATGTTAGTATCCACTGGTGATTCGTTGATAGTGTATATTGTGCAGTAGTTTTCTGCGCCTGAGTTGTCCAGTGTCAGGCCGCCTGTTTCTTCCTGCCTCTGTTTGCTCTTGTCGTTTGTAGTCAGGTCTGGTGAAATTCTATTCCATGTGTCGCCGTTGTTGTAAGACTTGTACAGGTACTGTGCACCGAAATACATGACATTACGTGTTGGGGAGAATACAACGGGTGTGTTCCAGTTGAAACGCAATTCCTCGGTGTGTTTATCCTGTGTGGGTTTGATTGATTTGTATTCTGCTGTGCTCTTGAAGGCTTTGTAGAAATTGCCTTCCTGGTATTCCCAGTATATGATGTCATCGTTGTAGGGGTCTGGGAAACAGTTAAATCCGTCGCCAAAGCCTATGCTATTCCAGTCGCAGTTGGTAATACCGCCCTGTTTGTCCGAAGGACCATACCACGAGCCATTATCCTGGAGTCCGCCGTATATCCAGTAAGGGTCACGGTTGTCTATCTGGACATGATAAAATTGTGAAAGGGGCAGAGTGCGGGCCATTCGCCAGGTATCGCCTCCGTTTGTGGAGATAAACAGTCCTCCATCTGTGCCAATGTAAATGATTTTGTTGTTTCTCTTGTTCACATATACTGTATGTACATCAGGGTGAATATTCCCTCCATTGACCTGGATAAGGCTAAATGTTTTACCTCCATCGTGGCTGTAATACATCAGAAATCCAGGCTTATAAAGGATATTGCTATCAACCGGATCTGCTAGTATATTAGCAAAGTAGAAAGGTCTTTCCTGCACCTGTGCAGTGGAAGAAATTTTTTCCCATGTCTGGCCCTGGTCGCTTGATTTGTACAGAGCAGTTTTTTTTGATTCTATCAGTGCATAGACATCACCATTAACAGGAGAAATGGTGAGAGCCACACGTCCCAGCTCACCCTTGGGTAGGCCATTATTTTTTCCACTGTTTGTAAGACGTATCCAGGTCTTACCTCCATCTGTTGATTTGTACAGGCCAGAGCCTTTGCCTCCGGAGTAGAAGAAATAAGGATAGCGGCGGAGTTGCCACAAGCCTGCGTAAACAATATCTGGATTTTCAGGGTCAATGGCAACGTCTGAGCAACCAGTATTTTGGTCAACGTAGAGGACTTTTTCCCATGTCTTGCCTCCGTCTGTTGTACGGAAGAGTCCTCTTTCTTCATTAGGACCCCACAGATGACCCAGGGCTGCTACAAAGACTATGTCCGGGTTCTGAGGATTGATAGCTATACGGGCAATACGTTCTGTGTTTTTTAGTCCCATCAGACGCCAGGAGCGCCCACCGTTAGTTGTTTTGTAAAGACCAGCTCCCACGCTGGTAGTATTACGTGTCCATGGCTCGCCAGTTCCGACCCACACTGTGTCAGGATGTTGCTGGTCTATGGTAATAGAGCCTATGGACATAATGTAACGGTCAAAGACGGGTTTGAATTTGAGTCCACCATCGACAGATTTCCACACTCCGCCATTGGCAGCGCCAACGTATATAATGTTTGGATTACGGTCTATGGCGTCCACGCTTGTCACACGCCCGCTCATGGTAGCAGGACCTATGCTACGTGCTTTGATCGACCCAAAAACATTCCTGGGTAGCTGGATGTCCTGTGCGCCAAGTGGTAGAAAGAATAACAATGACAGGATAAAGAATATTGTGCGCTTCATTGTTCTGTTTCTTTGGGTTTGATTGTGAATAGAGAGTCAGCCATGGGAA
>JALVRO010000290.1 GCA_027031265.1 Bacteroidales bacterium
GGATTATACTGATGAATTACATCATTGATTTTTTGTAATTTATGTCTTTTTGGTATAAATTGAAATAAACTAAAAAATATTGAAAATGAGACGTTTTGTGAGGTTCTTTCCTGTGTTTTTTATTATCCTCTTCTCATGCCAGAAGGTTGGTAATCCCGGTGAGGAGCAAATGCCACATCTCAAAGAGCTTGAACAATTTGCTCGTGTTATCTCTGATACCAATCTTTTTCCACCTGTGATTAATCCTGAATATGTGGCTGCTCATTTGGACCGTGTTTTAGTTCTGGATCTGAGGTCAAGCAAAGACTTTGACCTGGGACATATACAGGGGGCAAGGAATATAAAACAATCAGATATGGTTAATTTTCTGAGTTTCAAAGTGCATCCTGCTTCTTATGATGATATTGTGCTGGTCAGTCAATGTGGACAGGGCGCTGTTTTTGCCTCGACAATTTTGCAGCTTTTAGGGTATAATAATGTATTTGCCCTTAAATATGGTATTGCTGGGTGGAACAAAAGTTTTTCTTTTTATTACAAACCAATCGAGTATGATGGACTTGATAATTATTGGGAATCAGGTAAGCAGCATAATGTGAAGACTTATAGTATTGACCCATCAATGTTTAAACAGAGAGATTGGAAAAAACGTGCTTCTAAGATTTTAGCCAATAGTGTTAAGGATTTCTTAATAAGGGCAGATTCAGCTCTTGCACAGAGAGAGAAATATACAATCATTGATTATCGTTCTGCGAGTGTTTATGAGAGAATTCACGTCAAAGGTGCTATTAATTATGATGTTTCCCAGGGCTTTGATAATTCGCGTTTGCTGAGCCTCATACCACCAGACAAGCCAGTCATTGTCTATTCATGTCATCCGTACAATGCTATCTCTCTTATGGCCTATCTGAGGCTATTGGGTTACAGATCTTTTGCTTTTTCTTATGGCTTTCATTTGCTGCTGCATCAGCGCGCAGGTAAACCTTTTGATCCACGTATTGATTTTAAGCAATTGCCTGTTGTAACAAAAGCAAAATAATTTGAAGTTTAGAAAAAACAGACTAAATTTGTAATGCTCAATAGTTAAACAGCGGAGAGATGAACACAGTAATTTTAGGAATAGTTGGCTGGCAAGAGCTACTGGTAATTGGATTGATTCTCTTACTTTTCTTTGGGGGAACAAAAATACCTGAGCTCATGCGTAGTCTTGGGCGCGGAGTCAAAGAGTTTAAGGAAGGTATGAATGAGGTGACAAACATGGATACTGAACCTAAGAAAGAGCCTAAACGTGAGGAAGTTAAAGAAGATTCTAAAGAGGAAAAATAAATATTGACCATGCCCGAGGAGTTTCAGGTGACAAAGCGTGATACCAATCCAGAGAAGAGAATGCCCTTTTGGGAACATGTCGAAGAGCTACGGCAGCGCCTGTTGAGGTCTTTGTTTGCTATTCTGGTTTTTGCTGTCGTAGCTTTTTTGTTTAAGTCCTTTATTTTTGACTTTGTGATTTTCCGTCCCAAAGACCCAGATTTTATCACAAATAGATTATTGTGTCAACTGGGACATTCGTTGCATTCTGCCCGTCTGTGTATAAACTCCCATCCAATAGAGCTGATAAATATTGACCTTGCAGGTCAGTTCAAGGCACATTTGCTTGTCTCTTTTATGATTGGCCTTGCTCTAGCTTTCCCTTACCTTATTTGGCAACTATGGCTGTTTGTACGACCAGCACTTCGTTATAGTGAGAAAATTTCTATCCGTACAATAATGTGGGCAGCTTCTTTTCTTTTTACCCTGGGATTAATGTTTGGATATTACATTATTTCCCCCCTGGCAATCAATTTTCTCTCCACTTATCAAATTAGCCAGGACCTGGCTAATAGAATTAATTTTCAATCATATCTATCTGTGCTTCTGACTCTTACATTTTCCTCTGGCCTGGTGTTCGAAGTGCCTATTCTGGTATATTTTCTTTCAAAGGCCGAGCTGCTGACCTCCAGGATGATGGTTAGTGGTAGAAAGGTAGCTATTGTAGTTATTCTCCTCATAGCAGCTATTCTTACACCTCCAGATGTATTCAGCCAGATTCTTCTGGCTATCCCTCTTCTCCTGCTCTATGAGCTGAGTATTAGTATTGCTCGGCGTGTAGAACGTAAGCGTGAAAAAGAAATTCAGGTTGAGTGAGTATGTGTAATTTATTGCATAATTTTTGAAATTAAACTTTAGTATCTTGGCTTAAAGTGTTATTTTAGTATTGTCAATTAAAGCATTGGTATAATGACCCTCAGGACTAAATTACCATTATATAGCTCGATTATTTTATTTGTCACGATTATTACCCTTTCAGGTCTGTTCTTGGTAAACTATAAACGCACTATAAATAAGTACATTAAGGAGTACCGGAAGGAGCAGATTGATATGGTTATTTCACACCTTAAAGACATTATTAATATTGCCTACCGGATGATAGATGCTAATTATCATATTAGCCAGGAAGCTATGAAAAAATATTATGGGTTTAAGTTCGATACTATCCCGGAGAATGTGGCCAAAATGATAGAAGTCAATATGCTTAAAATTACGCTAAGCCAGCTTAGAAGTATACGTTATGGTAAGGATGGTTATCTGTGGATAAACGAGTTTGATCCTCCATATCGTGTCATTATGCACGGTTCCAAGCCCGAACTTGAGGGAAAATCATGGAATTTTTATATCGAAGGCACAGACATAAACGTTTATAAAGCCTTTCATGATTCGATAGTGGCTGGTGGTGGCCAAGGCAGGGTAAGTTATAGTTTCTACAAACCTGGCACTAATGAAGAAGTACCTAAGATTTCCTGGGTGCGTTTGTATAAGCCTCTTAGATGGGTCATAGGTACGGGTGTGTATGTTGATGAAATAGATCGAATGGTACGTGCCAAGAAAGCAGCATTGGAAGAGTCTGTGCGCCAGATGACCTTTACTATTTTTCTCATTGCCATTGTGATGCTTTTGATTTCTTTATCCACACTTTATTTACTTGCCCGCTCAATCACAATTCCAGTTGCCAGGGTACAGAATATTCTCGAAGAGCTCTCTCTGGGTAAGATTGTTAATGCACCACAACTTCAACGCAAGGATGAGATCGGACAGATGAGTCTTGCTTTGCAAAAACTTATTGAAGGACTCAGGGCTTATTCAAAGTTTGCTCAGCGCATAGGCCAGGGAGACTTTGAAGCAGAGTTCGAACTCTTGAGTGATGAGGATATTCTTGGTAATGAGTTGCTTACTATGAAACGCCGTCTTGCTGAGGCACGTGAGAAGGAGAAACAGCAACTTGAGCTTGAGAAAAAACGGCACTGGGTGTCCACAGGTATTTCAATGTTTAGTGAGATAATAACAGCTAATTCCAGCGACCTGGAAAAACTCACAGATGTTGTCCTACGTCAGTTAATGGATTATGTTAATGCAGCTGTCGGTGGTATATTTATACTTCGTTTTCCTGAGGATGAGACACAAAGACCCTATCTGGAGCAGGTTTCGACAATTGCTTATAATCGCCAGAGAATAATAAGAAGGACACTGGATCTGGACGAAGGACTTGTGGGTGCTTGTTTTACCGAACGCGAACCAGTTTATATAACACAGGTGCCAGAAAATTATATTCAGATTCGTACAGGACTGGGTGATGCTTTGCCTCGTAATATTTACCTTACCCCTATAAAATACGAGGAAAAAGTTTTTGGTGTTGTAGAGCTTGCAACATTTGAATTATTTGACGAATTTCACCGTGAAATTATAGACTCTGTAGCACAGAGCATGGCCGTTGCTATGTCCACACATCCTTATTATATCGGAAAAGAAATAGATATTGATGCCTGGTTCTAAACTATACATAGTCCCCACACCTATTGGTAATCTCAAAGACATAACTCTGCGTGCCCTCGAAGTGCTAAAGCAAGTGGATACTATACTTGCTGAGGATACACGCAATACTATGCATCTGCTCAATCATTACCAGATAAAGCCACACAGGTTACAATCCTACCACAAATTTAATGAACACCGTACAGTACAGTCACTGGTCGAGAGAATAAAGGCTGGAGAAAGCATGGCGTTAGTAACAGATGCAGGCACGCCAGGTATCTCAGATCCTGGATTCCTCCTGGTGCGTGCCTGCCTGGACAATGAGGTGGAGGTGGAAGTCCTGCCCGGTGCTACAGCTTTGATCACAGCCCTTGTGGCCTCGGGTTTCCCTACAGATAGATTCGTTTTCGAAGGTTTCCTGCCACACAAAAAAGGCCGCCAGAAAAAACTTAAAGCACTGACCCAGGAGGAGCGTACAATTGTGCTATATGAGTCACCATATCGTCTGATGAAGCTGCTCGAGGAAATAAAACAGTTTTTTGGTGGGCAGCGGAACGTGGCCGTTGCACGGGAGCTTACAAAATTGCACGAAGAGCTTGTGCGTGGACCAGTGACAGAAGTTATTGCACATTTCACAGGACGCCAGATTAAGGGTGAAATTGTCGTGATTATTGCCCCGCCACAAAATTGACATTTTGCTCAACTAGTGCTAAGTTTGATTTAATACTAAACATTGATATGATGAGACGCTTTGTTTTCTTATCTGTGGCTTTATTCCTGGCGTTGTTTGTACAGGCCCAGAGTCTGGATTCGCTCATTAAAAAAGCAATGATTATAGATTGGAAATTTTACGTTTCCCGTGGTTATAGGCCTTTTTGTGCATACAAAATTTTAGGTGTGGATAGAGGAAAGGATAAAGTGTTTTATTACCTTATTGTGGTCGAAGCAGCCTACAAAGTAAATGGCGTCTATCTCAAGGATGATGGTAAGCTCGTTACGCCTCTCAAGATAGCCAGAACAAGGGATACTGTGATTGGTTATATGCCACATGAAGGAGAGGATTATGCCGAAAGTATAAGAAAAATTTTTCCAAGGAAATACCATGACGCCATTTTTAACAGGCATTTCAATGCAGACAGTGCAATGTGGATAACCCGCCAGAAAGCATTAAATTATTGGCATTTTGAGCGTTTATACCTGTTTTACCCAAAGAGTTGGACAGAATATGAAAATACGATTAATCAATACGTGGACGGAGTTATAGATAATCCATGGCCTAAAATACACCTCTTGCGTGAGTCAATTTATCTTTATCCTACTGATAGTCTCAAGTATTATGTGGCACTCAATGAATATCCTCTTCATCCTCCTTTTGGAAACAAAGATATGGCACAGATTAGCTATTTTAAACAGAAAGCCGATACAGTCTTTATTATGCTCAATGCCGATGTGGAAGGTTGGGCAGGTGTTAGTTATTTTCTGGCCCAGGTTCATCCTTTGATAGAGAAAGCCCTCTTTCAGTTCCCGGATGTAAGAGCTGTTGTGTGGGACTATGCTCCAGAGGATAAACATTGATTTGTTTTGTTAGTGGAATAATTTTTGGTAATTTCGTTTTATAAGCGGAATAGATTATGTATTGTTTGTTTTGTTTTTAGAATAAAATATATGCTATTTGTTTTATATGTAAAATAAATTTCGTAAGTTTGAGGAAAAAAGTAGGTAATGTACAGGGATATTTTCAAGAAGTTAATTATTGAGGGTCAGGAGTTTGTCCGTGATGTAGAAGTGATTCCCCGGGATATTGAAATAGAAGGGGGGGTGAATTATGTATTCACTGGTTCGCGCCGTGCAGGGAAAACCTATGTTATGTATCAGATAGCCCGCGAGCAGGTAGAGAAGGATGAGTTGGAGAGAATAGTTTTCATAAATTTTGAGGATGAGCGTATAATAGGCCTGGAAGCAAAGGATCTGGGGCAGATTCTTGAGGCATATTATCAGCTATATGGCTCTGGTGTCAGGCCTGTAGTTTTTCTGGACGAGATTCATATCATTCAGGGATGGGAAAAGTTTGTGCGTCGTCTGGCGGATCAGAAATATCGTGTGTTTGTGACAGGTAGTAATGCTCGGATGCTCAGCTTGGATATTGCCACAACCCTGGGTGGACGGTTTATTATAAAGGAAATTTTTCCATTAAGTTTCAAGGAATTTGTGCGGTTCCAAGAATTGGAATTTAAGCCACGCATGCTTTATTCACGGGATAGGCACAGGCTGGTATCCTTGTTTGAAGAGTATTTTTATTTTGGTGGTTTTCCAGAAGTTATTGGTTTTCAGAATAAAAAGCAGTACCTGAGCAATTTATTTCAGAAACTGTTCTATGGAGATATTATTGCACGAAATAAAATCAAAAATGTGCAGGCATTAAGGCTTTTGCTAAAAAAACTGGCTGAGACTACATCTGACGAAATTTCTTTCACACGTCTGGCAAATATCATTAAATCTGCTGGGATACGTGTGGGCACAGCAACGCTTATTGAATATGTCCGTTTTCTGCAGGATGCCTATCTTGTTTTTTCTTTACATAATGTTAAATCCAAGTTTACTGAAAGGGAGAGTATGCGAAAGTTTTATTTTATTGACACAGGTATTTTGAATCTTTTTTTGTTAAATCCAGAGACTAAATTGCTTGAAACTCTTGTGTTTAATCATCTGTATAGAACAGAGCGGGAGGACCTTTTTTATTATCGTGACAATTATGAGGTTGATTTCTTCATACACTCAGGTAGTTTGATACAGGTTAGCTATGATATGATCGCTAGTAAGACACAGGAAAGGGAAGTGAAATCTCTGGTTAAAGCAGCTGAAAAACTGGGTGTCAAAGACCTGAAAATTATAACCTACGATGTGGAAGATACTCTTGAGTACAAGGGTTATCAAATAGCCGTAATACCAGCGTGGAAATGGCTTTTGTCAGAAGATTAATCTACAATTTTGAATTAATGAAAAAGGCGGCTTCTAAAGCCGCCTTTTTCGTTTCCCATCAGGTAATTATTCCTATTCTTCCTTGACAATGTTAGGCTGTTCGAGGCCATAACCTTTGATCCTGTCTTCACGCTTGAGCAAGAGAGCGAATATCAGTGACAGGAGTGAGAGTGTCAGGAAGATCAACAAGTCTGCCTGATAATTGTATCTAATATTTAATTTGTATTCTATGATAGTCTGGGCTGCAATTTTCTTAGCCTGTTCGCGAACAAGCTTTTTGAGCTGTTCTTTATCTGGATTTTGCTGTAATATCTGCTGGATAGACATGTCAAGTTTCTGCACAATCTCGTTTTCAAAAGCATTAATATTGATCTGTTCCTGTGGGGCAGACTCATAGTGTGCATATTGAACAACAGTATCGATAGCATCACTAGCTGCTTTGTCTACCAACAGTTCTAGCTCTTTAGTTTTGAAATGATCTTTTAGGTCTTGCTTAATGACTTTTTCTATACTTGTCTTAACCAACTGTTTATTAGGAACTACATTTGGATTTGTAGTGTTAAGGACATAACCAAGAAGCATAGGAACTAACATCAAGCCAATATTCTGTATCCAGAATATAACAGCGTAAGCAGTACCAAGCTGTTTTTCAGGAATAATCTTTGGTACAGATGGCCACATTGCAGAAGGAACCAGAGAGAAACCAATACCAAGGATAATAACCATTGTTGCAGCTATCCACCACTGAGTCAGGAATGGTATAGACAGTACACCGTGGACCAGAATCAGTAACAGTGCCCCAATAATCATTATTGTAGCGCCCTTACCTTTTCGGTCATATATACTTCCGAATAGTGGTGTGAGTAACATGGTACCAAGGGGTAGCAGGCTTGGAATAAGGCCAGCTAGTTTTGGGTCAACACTGTATTTGTTAATCATCAGGTCATTGGCATAAAAAAGAAATGGGAATACTGCTGAGTAAAACAGTACACAAAGTAATGCTATATACCAGAACCCCCTGTTAGTAATAATGAACTTAATGTCAGAAATCTTGAATTCTTCTTCTGGTTCATCCTTAGTATTTACCTCTGCTTCTGATTTATCTAGTTTTCTATCAAGAACTGAGAATGTCAAGAATGAAATAATACCCAGAAGCATCAGAATCAATGCAAAAGTAATAGGTCCTTTAACAGAATAAGCTTTTGCCAGAGGGATAGACAGGGCAAGTGCTAATAAAGTACCCAGACGTGCAATGGACATCTGCATACCCATAGCCAGGGCAAGCTCCTTACCTTTGAACCAGCGTACAACAGCTTTTGAAATGGTAATACCGATAGCCTCAGTACCTACACCAAATATTGCAAAACCAATGGCTGACCAGAATACCTGGGCTTTGAGCCCAAAAATTTGTGCTCCTTCAGAGAAATTGTGAGTGATTGCCCAATAGTTTATTGCAGTACCTGTAAACATGACCAGTGTAGCACCCAGACCAGTCTTACGTACTCCAAGTTTATCAAGGATAATACCGCTGATTATCAACATGAAAAGGAACACATTAAACCATCCATAAGCGCCTGTATAAGTACCGAAGTCGCTACTACTCCAGCCTAAAACGCTTTCGAGTATTGGCTTAATGGCAGATAAAGCATAGTTGAAATAATAAGCTCCAAATATAGAAAGAGAAGCCAATACTAATGCAGTCCAACGTACAAAGGTTGAATCTCTTAAAGTCTTTTTTACTTCACTCATACGTGCAGATTTTCTATTTTTCGCAGAAATTTTACTCCAAAAGTAAAATTTTTAAATTTATTTACAAATAATTGCAAAATTGTTTTACACAATAAATCATTTATTTTTTTTGGTTTATACTATTGAGTGTGATTTTCGTAAAATAATTATTAGTTTTGGATGGACTAAAAACATAGGGACTATGCGAAAAATAGGTTTATTGCTGGTAGCAGTTTTGATGACCATTCTCTCTTTTTCTCAGACTGAGAATATTCTCCAGGCAAAGATGGACTCTGTGAAAAGCATTTTATTTCGTATCCCAGAGGCACAGAGTGATTCTATACGCAAGGTAATGGGAGATCGTGCAGCTAATTTTTTTCAGGAAATTCTTATGCATCCCAAGGCCTGGAAATTAGATTACTCTTCTCTAAAAGATGTAATGAAAATCCTGGAAACTGATGATAGGTTGGTCAGGATCTTTACATGGGGAATAAAGCTTACGGATGACTATTACTATTATGGTTTTGTACAGCGTTATGATAAGAAGAGCCACACAACATATTTTTATCGTTTGTTTGATAAATCAGACGTGATCAAAGACCCTGATAAGCAGTATTTAGACGGGTGGAATTGGTATGGTTGCATTTATTACCAGGTACTTACAGATAAATATAAACGCAGAACAATTTACACACTTTTGGGCACTGATCCTGATGGAGATTTGCTAAACAGAAAAATAATTGACGTGCTGATTTTCCGGGGTAATGGTCCTAGATTTGGTTTTGACTTCAAAAACGAATTAGGCCAGCCTGTAAAACGGTTCATTTTTGAATATAATAACCAGGCTACCATGTTACTGAGGTGGGATGATGGGCTGGGAATGATAATTTTTGATCATCTATCACCATCAGAGCCTAAGTACAAGGGACTGCATCAGT
>JALVRO010000291.1 GCA_027031265.1 Bacteroidales bacterium
ATATCATTGTTAATCAAACTGATACGCTAATTTTTCTCTAATGCTACGCATTAGAAAATTTTTGATATAAAATTAAGATATTCAAACAAATATACACGCCTTTCCCGTTTTAAGATTTTCTTAACAAAAAATTTCAATCTAATACACTGACGCACTTCTAATTAGAACAGACTAAGCTTGTCTATTGATTAATTTGGGTTTAAGCTAATTGTCCTATTTGTCTGTAACATCGGCATAACCTGTCCTGATTTACCGGAATACCAAACTTAATTAAGCAAACCAAAATGGTGTTTGGTATAACTTGTGTTTTAAGGTTCAAGCCATTGGTTTATAACTGCTATCCTTTAACAGTCTGTACTAAATACCTGGCTTTACTTTTATTTAATTTTGTTGCCTGAGAGTTCATTACTGTTTAAAGACAGGATGCGGTCAAAAAAGAGTAAACTCATGGACTTCTCAGTATATCAAGCCAGTATAATGACTTGTTTTTATCACGTTATAAGACCGGATTTCCCAGCATACATGAAGATTGTGAAAATACAAAATAGGCGGCACCGATGTTATATATATAATTACTGTGTGCCGCCCCATAATTCATAACCTGTTTTATATAAGCGTTTATAAGTCGCTGTATATCAGGGTATAGTTATAGGTTTTATTAAGTGTTGTTCTAAAGATTGCGCTTCTCTAACATCCGGCTTGTTATGTGCTTTATTTATTGCATTGTCCAAGTTTGTACAAAAAAAGAGCGGCGAGGCTTGGTCTCGCCGCTAATTGCAATTTGTGAAAGTTTTCTGCGACGGAGAAGCTTTCATTAATTAGTCATCTATACGATGAATAACCAGGCCACTACGAAGCTTAGGCTCAAACCATGTAGTCTTTGGAGGCATGATGTTATTAGTATCTGCTATGCGCATGAGCTCATCCATTGATACAGGATAAAGGGCAAAAGCTGCTGCCATGTCGCCACTGTTGACACGACGCTCGAGCTCGCCCAGTCCACGTATACCGCCAACAAAGTCAATACGCTTGGAGCGGCGTAGGTCTTCGATACCAAAGATTGGCTCAAGAACGTATTTTGTGAGGACTGTAACGTCCAGACCATCAATTGGATCATCGTCATTATAAGTGTGTGGCCTGGCTGTTAGTTTATACCATTTACCATCGAGGTACATGCCGAATGTGTGCCGGGCTTCTGGTTTGTACTGTCCTTGTTTCTCCTCAACGTCGAAGTTATCTTTTAGAAGTGAAATAATTTCCCCAGGTGTGTGGCCGTTCAGGTCTTTTAGTACGCGGTTGTAATCCATAATTTTGAGCTGGTTGTGAGGGAAGTGGACAGCCATGATATAGCAGTATTCTTCCTCGCCAGTGTGGTTGGGATTCTGTTCTGCCTTTTCTTTTGCTACCAGGGCAGCAGCTGCTGTACGGTGGTGACCGTCAGCAATGTATGTATATGGAACTTTAGTCTCGAACAGTTCTTCGATTTTCTTATTTACCTCTGGTTCTGTTACAACCCAGAAATGGTGACCGATGCCATCTTCAGCAACAAAGTCATATTCTGGTTGGTGTTTATTAACCCAGTCCATCATCAGCTGTGTAAGCTCTGGAACATCCCTGAAAGCAAGGAAAACAGGCTCAAGCTGGGCATTATTAGTTAGGATGTGTACAGTACGGTCACGCTCTTTTTCAGGTCGCGTGAGTTCGTGTTTCTTAATTTTGCCCTCGTAATAATCCATGTAATGTGCTCCGCCTACAATACCGTATTGTGTACGGCCATTCATTGTCTGTGCATAGATATAAAAGTGGGGCTCCTTGTCCTGTACAAGCCAGCCTTCCTGTATGAATTTACGGAAATTCTCACGTGATTTTTCATAAACCTGCTCAGAGTGTTCATCTATTCCAGGTGGCAGGTCAATCTCAGCGCGTGTGATGTGAAGAAGGGAATAGGGATTGCCTTGAGCCATTTGTCTTGCCTCCTCAGTATTCATAACATCATAAGGAAGACATGCAACCTTAGATGCAAGATCCTTTGGTGGTCTCAGACCGCGAAATGGTTTTACTTTAGCCATGGTAGTGTGTTTTTATTGTTTATTTGTAATATACTGAAATTCAGGTTAATGATCCTATGTAAACGATTGCTTTTTTAGCCACAGTCAAAAATAAAATTTTTTCCAGTATCACAAAACTAAAAGACTCAGGCTACAAGTATTCTTTTGAACATATTTCGAGCACAAGTAGTAATCATGTATTGTTTTTCTCATGAAAATTGTTAAGTTTGGTTTACGAAATTTTAATTCATAAAGTCATGAGAGCTTTAAGATACACATTATTCCTGTTGCTTTTCCTCTCAAGCTGTGCTGTTTACAAGGATCCCAATCTTGAGAAGTTGACACTCACACAGCGGGAAAAAACATTTATTTCAACTTTTGAGAATGCAGTGGTCAAGCACAAGGTCAGAGATCTAAAAGCAATGCTGCATCCTGTGTATGTAGACCAACAGCTCAATGAGATGTATGGCGGTGACGCCCGTGCGCTCTTTAATTCTTTTTTCTGTGGCAAAGATGTGGAGACTAAAAAATTTGATTGTCTCAAACTACGCAATATTAGATCAATAGAGCTTCTGAAAGTCTCACCGGGCACAGAGAGAGGAGAAAAACATCTTTATTTCAAAGTCGAAGGATACGATCATACGATTATTGTTGACCTATATATGAAGTCTTACAGCAAAGACGGTCAGGCCAGGCTGGGTATAATCGGCGCATTTGGCTGATTTATTAAAATCCAAACAGGAAATGCACACCAAACACTCAAAACTAATAACCTTAATACTCATAATAGCCATGCCAAAATTTTCATTTTCACAGGAAGTACATCTAAAGAATTTCCTCAAATGTGGACTACCCAAAGTAGATGATTATAAATGCTTTGGCTATTATGAATTCGACTCATCATCAAGACCTTATGAGATACCTCTATCCCTTTTTTACAATCGTCTCTCGCCTTCGCCTTTGTTATATGAGACAGCCAGAGGTCTGGGAACAGTATCGTTCCTGGTAGTCAAAGACGATTCACTTATTTACGAAAATTATTTGTCAGGGTTTGAAAGAAAATCCAGGGTGAATTCCTTTTCCATGGCCAAGACCATAACTAGCCTT
>JALVRO010000292.1 GCA_027031265.1 Bacteroidales bacterium
TGACCCTTAATATTTACAAACTCAAAAACATAGAAATCTCAATCTCTGGCTATTATAAGACATTTGACAATCTTACAAGATTCAAGCTAGGCACAAATCTGGTTAATATCAAAGACAATATCTATGATTATATCTCAACAGGTCGGGGCTATAGCTATGGGTTAGAAGTTCTTATAAACAAAACATCCGGTAGGCTAACAGGCTGGCTGTCTTACACATATTCCCGAAGTTTTAGACAATTCCAGGATATAAACCTTGGCCAAACCTTTCCTTATAAATACGACCGTCCACATATCCTTAATCTCGTCTTAATGTATAGGCTGAGTAGATCTATCCAGCTAACACTCAACTGGAGCTATTATTCTGGACACTTCGTTACAGTACCAGGTAGCATTTACATTGCTGGCTTCCCTCAATACACACTTAATCAGGCTATTAATTTCTATTCAAACATCAACAATGTCCGCACACCTGCCTACCACCGTCTCGATATAGCGCTGAATTATCACCGTCCTGGCCGCCATTCCTACTGGAGCATAGGCGTCTACAATCTCTACAACCGCCTAAACCCTGTCTATCTGGAGCCCACAAGCGATGGCCGCCTGCGGGGTATTGCTCTTTTCCCTATCATGCCATTTATTAGCTACAGGCTGGAGCTGGTGACCAGGTAAGTAGCTCTTGGTTCACTCACTGCACTATAGAGTTTGAGTCAGAGGATTTCCAGTGTGAGTATGAGTATGAATGCTAAGGCTCAGGACAGAAGGCGTTTGAGGGTCTGTCGTAGGTTTTGTAAAGCACGGAATATGCTACTTTTGCGATAGTGACGGGTGTTTTGGTGTAGATGCTGGCGATGCCGCTTTTTTACTTGTTTGTCTTGCATTGACCAGAAATATTTTTGGTCGAGTTTGCGTTTTTGCTGTTTATATTTTTCGAGTTTGTAGTATGCTGTGTTTGCAAGATATTTTTCTTTAAAGGTTAGCAGTGGAACGCCGCTTTTCATTTTATTGTATGCATCCCGTTCTTGTTGTGAGAGTGTGTATCTTTTTTCGAGGTTAAAAGCTTTGCGTAGATATGATGAAGGTCTTTTACGTGGATTGAGGAAATTTATTGTACGCAATATTTTTTGAGGAGCGCTTACTCTTATGGGAGTGGGGAAGCCCTGGTTGGCCATACGGTTGAGCTTGAGTTTTTCGATTCTTTTTTGTTTTTGTTTGACCTGGAGGAGTTTTATTTTTTCGCCAAGTCTAAGTCGTGCTGAGTCTGATCTGGCTTTGAGTAATAGGGAGCTATCCTGTGGTGTTAGTGTCTGGCGTTTTTGGATCCTCTGTAAGTTTTTCTGATGGCGGTGAACGAGTCTGAGAGCTTTTTGTTCGGCGAGGGTTAGTGATGCAGAGCTATCCTTTTCTTTATTAAGTAACAGTTTCTCGTAATGGGATAGTTTTAGGCTTATTCTGGTGTTACGGCGCAGTGTGTCGAGCATGTATTTATAAATTAGTTTATCACGTTTTTGTTGTTTTTCCATGGCTTTTTTAAGTATAAGAGTTTCAGCAGGTGTAAGCTCTTTGCCAGCATAGAATTTTACTAGGACCTGTCTCTCCTTGTATGTGTAATTGAGTTTTGTGCGTTTACGCAATAATTTTTCTGCATAAGCAGTCTTTGGGTAGTGCATACCCAGCATCTGGTTGGTATCAGTAGTAGGCGTGCCGTAGCTTGAAGGATATGCGCCATAGTAATCAGTCTTTGTGTTTTGTGCAATCCCTGCTGTGGCTATTGCCAGAAAAATAAATAATATGTAGATTAGTCTGTTCATTCGCTTTTTGAAATGCCTTAACCCATAATTTTTCAAAAATGGCACCAAATAATATAAATATAAAGTTAATTTTTATTTTGCTGGGGATAACTTTGATTTTTAGTTGTAAGAATGTGACTCATAACAATTTGCCCAATGTTTATGTTGATTATACCCTGGATCTTGATAAGCCAGAGTATAATGAGCTCAACACTCCTGGTAATTACATATATATAACGGGAGGTGTGTCGGGAATAATTGTGTACCATGATCTTGATGGTAGTTTTAAGGCTTATGAGCGGGCTTGTCCGTATGATTATTATGATTGTGGAGGGAGGGTTAGTGTGACTGATCTGGATCGTGGAGTTATGAAGGACACATTATGTTGTGAATCTGAATTTTCTTTGACCAATGATGGTCTGGTGCTAAAAGGCCCGGCGGCTACGCCGCTGCGTGAATATAAGGTTTATTATTATCCGAACTCCAATACTTTGAGAATAACAAGTTATTAAACATGTGAGTAATGGATGTTAGAATCCGGCTGATTCGACCAGCAGATAACGCCCAGATTTGCCGGGTTATACGCAGTGTGTTGGAAGAATATGGTGGAAAGAAGGAAGGGACAGCTTATTATGATTATGATACAGAGCATTTATTTGAGGCATATCAAGGAGAGAGGGAGGTTTATTTTGTCGTAGAAGTAGATGGTAAAGTTGTCGGAGGAGGGGGAGTAAAACATCTTGCTGGTACAGATGAGAATATTGCTGAGTTTCAGAAATTTTATATTTTACCTGAATATAGAGGCTTAGGTCTGGGTAAACGATTGATATCCAGGTGTATAGGTTTTGCTCATAAGGCAGGATATGATTCTATTTATCTGGAGACATTTGAGAACATGCACGCAGCGCAGGGTCTATACAGGAAATATGGTTTTCGATATCTTAACCATCCTCTGGGAGGCACAGGCCACACTAGCTGTCCTGTGTGGATGCTGTTGTCATTGAAAGATGGGAAATAAAAAAGCGGTTCTTTTTGAACCGCTTTTGACCTAGTAAAAAATCTGGAACTAGAAACTATCGTTCTGATAGCTAGAGCGATTTTCTTCACGAGGATAAGCTTTCTTAACAACGATTGTACGATTGTTAAGTTCTGTGTCGTTAAGCTCTTCGATAGCTTTTAGAGCTTGGTCTTCGTTAGGCATTTCAACGAAGCCATAACCTTTGGAACGACCAGTGAATTTGTCTTTAATAATCTTGACAGATTCTACTTCACCGTATTGTTCGAAAAGTTCTCTTAGTCCAGATTCATCAACTGAATAATCCAAACGTGCAACAAAAATGTTCATAAAAAATAAAATTAAAATTTAGTACCTCACAAAGGTAAATAAAAAATATTACCCACCTAATTTTTTTGAAAAATTATGAATGCAAGGTTTAGTTTATTTAAAAATACCGTGAATGATGTCTGCAATCATGCGGTTTATTTTTCCCCACAGAGTTGTCGGCTCCTCTTCTTCTTCCTGGTAATAGCCATATCCATAACTGATACCATATCCATACCCAAAGCTGTATCCATATCCATATTTGAGGCCATAAACAAGGTTTGTTTTAATATCATTGACAATAATCGCAATACGGTCTAGTTTTTTTCGCTCTTTTAGCTCGTTGAGTAGCTTGATAGACTGACGTGTACTATAGAGCTGGCGTATAACAAAGAGCATAATATCAGAATACTTAGCCAGCACTAATGCATCTGTGACAATGCCTACTGGAGGCGAGTCGATTATAATTATGTCAAATTCTTTGCGCAGCTGGTTGATCAGTTCTTGCATTTTTTGTGATTCGATGAGTTCGACAGGATTTGGAGGTATCTCTCCACATGGTATTATGAAAAGATTTTCTATAAATGTCTTGTGAATAATTTGATCATATTCATGTTCGCCAATCAGATATGTGACGATACCAGCTTCGTAGTCTATGTTGAAATATGTCTGTACTTTAGGTTTACGCAGGTCAGCCTCAAGGATAATTGTTTTCTTTCCTGTGCCGGCAAAGATAGCAGCCAGGTTTGTCGAGACAAAGGTCTTGCCTTCACCTCCCACTGTGGAAGTAAGCAGAATTACCTGTGCAGGTGTGTCCACCATGTAATAAAGTATATTTGTCCTCAAGGAGCGAAATGCTTCTGTTATACTAGATCGTGGATAGCGAATGACTGGTATCTGAAATTCTGACCTGTTCTCTGTTATTGTCCCCACAATAGGTATATCTGTTAACCGTTCTACATCTGCACGGCTTTTAATCTTGTTGTCCAGCACAAAGATAAGTGTGATTATAAGCAGGACTATAACGATGGCTATTACTATTGTCTTAATAGTACTGATATAGCCTACACGGCGTTTGAAGCGGATAGTCTCAGGCTGGGCCCGGTCTATTATTTCAGCATCTGGTCTGCTGGAAGCCAGTGTAATTCCGGCTTCCATACGTCTTTGCATAAGGAAAGTGTAAATTTTGTTGTTGATTTCAAACTTTCGGTTGAGCTGCAGATATTGCCTCTCAGCTACAGGGAATTTAAGTAAGTGTGTATAAAGTTGTTGTCGCTGCTGTTCCAGGTTTTTTATGGCTTTGTCTGTGTAGTCAATACTTTGCAGCACGTATTGGTAGATAGAGTTTTTCAGGCTCAGGATCTGGAGGTTTGCCTGGCGTGTGGTGGGTAGCCTTTGTTGATCTTTGACAATAAGGGAGGCTTTGTCCCTCTGGGCTATAGCGTCTGCTAATTTGTTAATCAGGTTCTGGAGTCCATTATCATTAATACCTATGATACTTGGGGGAGGCAGGATAAGGTCCTGGTCTTTATGCTGTTCTAATAATGAGAGGAGGTTGGTATAATATGCCTTTTTGATCTGTAAGGTTTTTATTTGTGTTTCGACCTGTTTAAGCTCTTGGTTTAGAGATTGTCCCTGATCGCTGATATTGGTGATATTAGTTTTTTTAAATTGGGTCATCTGTTGCTCCGCCACTTTTAGAGAGTCCAGAAAGATACCGAGCTGATGGTCAATGAATTCGATTGTTTTTATGGCTATCTCATTTTTTTTGTTAACACGCTGGTTTATATACTGCTGGGCAAGTTTGTTTAGGTAATCAATATCTTTTTGAGGGGTTGTGGTCTCCATCCATATCCACAGTATAGTGCTATTAGGGCTTCGAAGGTCAATGCGTAATTTTTGTGAATAGCTGTGTGCCAGGTCTTTGATGTTTTTATGTATGATATAATAATGTTTGCCAATAGATTGACCAGAAAAATTATTTGTTTTGTCAATCATGAATGATATGTTGCCCTGTGTGTATGGCTGTCCAAAGGCTAAATGCTGCTGCTTTTTATCATTACCAATGCTAATGGTTATATGTCCAGTGTCTGATATAGTCACATGTATTGGTAAATTGTAGAGAGGATCAGATTGCGTAGCGAAAGTGATTTTGATAGGGCTGGTTTTATAAAGTTCTATGTCATAGGCTAGCCTGCGATCAAGGAAATATTGGTTCTCAAACCCAGGTAGTTGCCTGAGGACATCGTAATTCATCTGGTATGAGGTAAGCTTTCCAATTTCATTCTCCAGATTAATACCTGGACTAATAGGAATACCACCGGCGTATATTTCAGGCTGTGTGTATCTGGATTCAATATAAATGGTTGTGTATATGCTGTAAACGCTTCTGGAATAGCGATTCTTAAATTTGGCGAAACCAAAGGCCAGGATAAAGGCAATCACGTATAAATACCAGAAACCAAGTGAAGTGAGGATAAAGTGTTTGGCCTGTTCTATGACTATTTCAAGCTCGTTTCGATGTTCCATTATTTTTTAAGACTTAAAATTAGTGAGACTATGCTAGCAGTTGTGGTTATCAAAGAGACAATAATATAATAATCCTGGGTCTGAATACGGAAAATTTGTGAGCCACGAGGCCTTATGTACACAATATCATAAGGTTGAAGATAGAAGTTTTGATTTTCTATCATGTGCTTGGTCGTCAGATCAATAGTGAAAACTTTAAGGGTTGTGTCCTGTCGTCTGAGTACAAAAACGTGTTTTTTGTCCGCAGAGTATGGTAAGCCTCCGATTTCGGATATAGCTTCCAGTATATTTACACGATCTTTGTAAAAAGTCCGGCTTTGGTTGACTTCACCAATAAAGAATATCTGGTAGCTAATAAGTTTGACACGCACAAAAGCATCGGTGAGTATGCTATCGATACGCTGCTGAATCATTCTGTGGACCTGGTCTATTGTCTTGCCCATTACAAAGAAATGTCCAATGAGAGGCACATAGATATAACCAGAATCATTAACCATGTAACCTGAGAAAAAGTAATATCCACCGGGATTCTGCTGCTGCAACCGATATTTGTTCTGAGTCAGTGAGCTAAAGAGCTTGTTTATTTTTTCGTCTGTTGTGGTGATTGTAATATCAAGATAATCATAAGGTTGTAGGTGGTAAGGCGTGTATGATGGGATAAGATTTTCGATTTTTTGCTTTTCAAGGTCTGATAGGTATAATAGATTTTTACTACATGAGCTTAAAACGAGTGTTAAAACTATAAGGATAATGGATGCTTTGTTTTTCATAATAATAGCCTCTGACGTGTATTGGTACAAAATTACAGAGAAAAGTTTATACTTGTCTAATAATGAATAAAATTTTTGATTAAACACAAAAATACGTTCTTTTATCCTACAAAATAGGTCTTTTTATCAAAAAAATATGTGTGAATATTTGTGTATTTGAGAAAAAATAATAGATTTGCAATTGAGTAAAACTTTTTTTAATTAATTTAAAATTTTAAAAAATTTAACTATGAACAAAGCAGAATTGATTTCAGCTATTGCTAGCAAGGCTGGTATGTCAAAAGCTAGTGCTAAGAAGGCTCTCGACGCCTTCATGGATGCTGTTACTGACGCTCTGGCTAAGGGCGAACGTGTTTCTCTCGTTGGTTTCGGTACCTGGAAAGTCGCTATGCGTCAGGCTCGTAAGGGTCGTAACCCCCGTACAAAGGAAGTAATTACTATTCCAGCTAAGAAAGTTGTTAAATTCGTTGCTGGCTCTAACTTGTCAGACAAAGTAGCCAAGTAAGTCTTTTTTACTTAATTTTTGTTAAGGCGGAGCCTGCGCAGGCTCCGTTTTTTTATTTTTAAAAGAAAAATTTTAGCCATGAAAGATTTAGCAAAACAGATTAGTTCTCTGGCCCAAAAGTATGCAATGGAGACAGCAGAAAATCTCTCAGAAATTGTTAAGATAAAATCCCTAAGTGGCCAGGAGGAGCAGGTGCAAAAAGTGCTAAAGCGCCAGATGGAGGAGGCTGGTTTTGATGAAGTATTCATTGACCCTCTCGGGAATTTGATCGGTCGTATAGGATATGGTCCAAAGATACTAGCCATCGATGCTCATATTGATACTGTCGACCTTGGTAATCTGGGAAATTGGGACTTTGACCCCCTTTCGGGTGTGATAAAAGATGGATTTGTTCATGGTCGTGGGTCAGTGGACCAGGAAGGTGGTGCTGCCTCTTTTATTACAGCAGGTAAGATTATGAAAGAGCTGGGCTTTGACAGGGATATGACTGTTTATTTCACCTGTACAGTCATGGAAGAAGATTCAGACGGGTTGTGCTGGAAGTATATTATCGAGGAAGACAAAATAAGGCCTGATGCTGTGATTATCACAGAGCCTACTAATTTAAATATTTATCGTGGTCACAGAGGCCGTATGGAACTGATGATTGTTTTCCATGGCGTCTCTGCTCATGGGTCTGCCCCTGAGCGCGGTGATAATGCTATTTACAAGGCTTCGCGTGTGGCCCTGGAGATAGAGAAACTTAATGGGAGACTTAAATATGACCCATTCCTGGGCAAGGGTAGTGTGACTATTAGTGAGTTTAAGTCTGGTGCTCCATCTCTTTGTTCTGTTGCTGATTATGCCTATCTTTACCTGGATAGACGCCTGACCTGGGGAGAGACCAAGGAGACCGTTGTGGCTGAGCTTCAGGAAATATTAGACCGTCTGGGCATAGAAGCAGAAATTAAGATTCCTTATTACAAAGGCAAAGCCTGGACAGGTCTGGAATACGGTATGGAAAAATATTACCCCACATGGAAAATTGATGAAAGCCACAATGTTATTCAGACAGGTAGAAAAGTTTTTGTAGATTTGTTTGATAAAGAACCTGTGATTGACAAATGGACTTTCTCAACAAATGGTGTGGTGATTAATGGCATGTATGATATACCAATTATTGGCTTTGGCCCTGGTAATGAAGTGCTTGCACATGCACCTAATGAAAAAGTGCCAATCGATCATCTACTCATGGCTGCGGCCTTTTATGCTATGTATGCCTTTAGTGTAAATCTTTAAAATAAATGGCTATGATGGATGTGAACAAATTTCATGACTTATTATCTGAGCTGCTTAAATACAAACATGAGAATCTTGCAGATAGGGACTTCCTGCTCACATGGGAAAAAAGCCTCGATGACCTAAAGACTGTTATCCAGGTCTCACAGATTCTTAGATTCTTGAGGGAACACAATATCTCACCCCGTGTCTTTGATTCAGGTCTGGCAATTTCTATTTTTCGCGATAAATCCACACGGACACGTTTTTCTTTTACCTCTGCGTCTGATATGCTCGGGCTGCAGGTAGTGGATTTTGATGAGAAAAAAACACAGGTTGCGCATGGAGAGACGGTCAGGGAGACAATGAATATGATTTCTTTTATGACAGAGGTAATAGGTATCCGTGATGATATGTTTCTGGGCTATGGTCATCAGTACATGCTTGAAGTTGCCGGGGCCTTGGACGAAGGCTACCAGAAAGGAGTGCTGCCACAGCGCCCCCGTCTGGTTAACCTGCAGTGCGACCTGGACCATCCTACACAGGCTATGGCCGACCTGCAGCATCTGGTTAATTATTACGGTGGCTTTGATAAGCTCAAGGGGAAGAAACTGGTAATGAGCTGGGCTTATTCACCTAGCTATGCAAAGCCTCTGTCTGTGCCCCAGGGTATAATTGCACTTATGACACGCTTTGGAATGGATGTGACTCTGGCATATCCAGAGGGCTATGACCTGGTGCCTGATATAGTGGAACTGACCAGGCTGAATGCACAGCGCAGTGGGGCTAAATTTGAAATCACCCATTCTATGGACGAAGCGTTCAAGGACGCAGACATTGTCTATCCCAAGAGCTGGGCGCCTTATCATATAATGGTCGAACGTACCAGGCTGCTCAAAGAAGGCAATCCTAAAGCCCTTGATGAGCTGGAGCAGCAAGCCCTTGCCGAAAATGCCAAGCATAAAGACTGGACTACTACAGCCCAGTTGATGGAACTTACACGTGATGGACAGGGATTGTATATGCACTGCTTGCCTGCTGATATAACAGGTGTGTCGTGCGAGCATGGAGAGGTAGATGCTGATGTGTTTGAGCGATACCGTATAGAGACATACAAAGAGGCAAGCTATAAGCCATACATTATTGCTGCAATGATTCTGACCAGTAAGTTCAAAGATCCTGTGGCTGTACTGGAGCAGATTTATGCCCGGGGCCAGAAACGTGTGATTATCTAATCGTTAGTCTTTTGATTTTCTGGAGGCTAAATGATATGTGCCT
>JALVRO010000293.1 GCA_027031265.1 Bacteroidales bacterium
CTTTGTATTGGTCTTTGAGGCGGTTAGTAGTATCTTTATTGTCATACATCTGGTATGAAAAGTATATACGGATAGTGTTGTATGCCTGATATTTTTTGCTGATGCGGTCAAGGATTTTTTTTGCAGCCGGATCGTGCATAGTAAGTGTGTCGGCCTGCTGGGCAGAGAGATAGGTGAGTGATATTAGTGATAAAATGGTGATAATTAGGTTTTTCATGTGAATAAGTTTTATTAATTGCGTTAAAATAAAAACTTTTTTTCCAATTTTGTATTGTATTTTGTGATTTTATGTTGTATCAATTTAACCATTGTTAATATGATTACGTTACTAAAGAAAGAGGTTTTAAGTTTTTTCTCGTCTTTTATGGGGCTGGTGTCGTCACTGGTGTTTTTTTTGATCCTAGGCTTGTTTTTATGGGTTTTTCCCACGGAGTTTAATATGCTGGATAGTGGAATGGCGACGCTGGAGCCGATGTTTCAGTTAGCGCCATGGATATTTTTGTTTTTTATACCAGCGATAACTATGCGCATGTTTGCAGAGGAGAAGAAAGAAGGTACGCTTGAGCTATTGGTAACCAAGCCTTTGACGGAGTGGGGTATTGTGTTTGCAAAGTTTTTGGCAGCAGTGGTGATAATTTTTGTAGAGATGGTTTTGAGTTTAGTGTATTTTGTTGTGGTTCAGTATTTTTTGAGTAATCATGCTGTGGATACAGGTGGTTTCTGGGGGTCGTTTCTGGGGCTTTTATTTCTGGGAGCTGTGTATGCTGCTATAGGATTGTTTACTTCATCTCTGACAAATAATCAGATAATTGCTTTTCTGCTGGCTGTGGTGGTAATTTTGATTTTGTATATGGGTTTTGACCTGATGAGTCATATCAGTGTGTTGAGGAGCATTGATCAGGTTATGGCCTATTTAGGAGTGCAATTTCATTATCAGTCAATAAGAAAGGGAGTGCTGGATAGCAGGGATATTATTTATTTTCTGACAGTGGCATTTTTGTTTTTGTATCTAACTGTTGTGGTTCTTAAAAAGCGGGGTTAAATGGCGAAGGTGTGGGAGTTTGTTAAGGATAAGAGTCTGTGGCGTAAGGCGAATTTGTTTTTGACCTATGCAATGGTGTTTAGTTTTCCCTTTCCACTTGATATTTCGCTGAAGATATTAGGTCTGTGGATTCTGACATCCCTGGTGATATTTGATTGGCAGAGTGTTAAGAATTCCAAGCACAGGGTGTATTTTGTGATAGTAGTGCTTTATTACCTGCTGTTTATTGTGGGGCTTCTTTATACCCAGGATCTCAATGGAGGGATTCACCAGCTGAGTATGAAGATTTATATTGTGTTGTTTCCTTTCTTGTTTGCCTCTGTTGATGTGATGTACAAGAGATATTTTGATCGAATTCTGAGCTGGTATGTGTTGGGTCAAGTAAGTGCGATGTTGATATTACTAGCACTAGCTACATATTCCTCCATAGGCTTTGAGAATGGCCATTTAATCTTTGACCCGAGGATAGACAAGAGATTGAGTTTGTTACAGTCTTTTGCTGGGACTGGTAACTATTTTTTTTACAATGGATTTTCGCGTTTTATGCATCCTCTTTATGCTTCTTATGAAGTAGTTTTTGCTATAGCTGTATTGGTATTTCTCAAGCATAATCCTTATAGTCTGAGTTATGGTAAGGTCACCAGGTGGCTCGTTGACTATAGGATCTTTTACCCAGTGGTTATTTTTTTGATAGGTACTGTTTTTATACTTGGGTCTAGGACAAATATGATAAGTTTGTCTGTACTGCTGTTTTTGTCGGTTTTATATTCATCCATAAGACCTTTTGTCTGGCGTATAGTATTGGCTTTAGTAGTTTTGTCGGTTTCTGTGGGCATAATGATGTATAATCCACGTTCGCAGCAGTTAGCGCAATCTGTGGAGAATTATGACCAGCTAAGCTGGAAAGAAAAATTGGCACACTTTAGTCGTGTTTATTTCTGGATATCGGCTTATGAGATTGGTCGTGATCATCCTATATTAGGAGTGGGGACAGGAGACTTGCAATGGCATCTTTACCGTAAATATGCAAAGATGGATATGGTGCGGTATCTGGAGCCTTCGTTTAATAGTCATAATGAATTTTTGGAGCATTTTGGACGGCTGGGTATCTTGGGGCTTGGGCTGCTTCTGGCAATGCTAACTTATGCGTTTATGATAGGGCTGTGGTGCAGGCGCAGGGTTTTGTTAATTTTTATCATAATCACGGTTATAAATTTCATGTTTGAGGTTTTGCTCAATCGTGTGTGGGGTACAACGTTTTTTGCTTTTTTCCTAAACTTTTTGTTGCTGCTGGATTTTAAAGATAAAAAATTACCGAAGTTCCGTATTTCAATCGGTAAATCTTTTTAAGTTCTTTTTTGTTCTCGAAAAGGATAAGTGATTTTGCTCCACTGATGAGAGCCTTTATCCAGAATTTGATATCGCTGAAGGAGCGGTCGTGTATGTAAGCTATGTAACCTATTTTGTAGAACAGGCCAAGCTGGGGATTATTTCGTCTGGCTATGAGGTTGGCTGCAAAGGAGAGGAGTTTGCGTTTTTGTGGTTGTATCTCTCCTCCGGGTTTGAGTACTTCTATAACCAGGTTGTGGTATGTAGCCTTGAACACGCCGGTAGCAATGGAGTCTGAGCCATTGATAAGAAATTCTGCTTTTTGCAGATGTCCGGATTTGACTTTTAGGTTTGCTGAATATATGAGAAATGGGTTGAGATCGGCCAGGTTCATCTGACCAATCTGGCCATATATGCGGAATTTGTATTTGATAGTATCTGGATTAAAGTATGCATAGAGGCTTATCTTACCTTTGTTCTGTATAAGGCCAGAGACACGTAACCTGATTTGTTCTGGGGGCTTGAGGTTAGTTTTTACGTTAGAGAGTATTATATAAGTTTTGTTAAGTTCAATGTGACCAGGCTTTTGATTATCAGGGGCTTTTTCTTCGTATGTGATATTACCATTCTGCAATATAATGTTGTTTATATCAAGTGGGATAGGAGATTTGAGAACCAGGTCTACAAAGTGTGGTTTTATGTGTGAGTAGTCATGCTTGATACCTCGATCAATGAAGGCATAGAGATTAAAATCTTTGATTTTAACCACAGAGGCCTGCAGAGCTTGTTTGGTCAGTAGTTGCAGCCAGTTGATATTCTTGATTTCCAGAGTGTGTGCGGAAAAATCAGTATAGGTCTGACGCCATTCTATTAGTTTCTGGAATTCTTCTATGGTTACTGTAGGCTTGTAGTAGAAATCAGTGAGGGTAATTTGCTGCTGTGATATGTCTGCTTTCAGGCTTTTGAAGCCAGTGGTATAGAAAAGCGAGACCTGCCTCTGAAAATCGTGTAGCTCGAAGACTATATTCTGGCAGTAAAATAGCTCTGGTGTATCTATAGTGGTAGTGGAATCAATGTGTAAGCGCTTTATTCTGAGGGAAATATTATTATAGATTACCGAGGGTGTGTTTAGTTCCAGTTCGTCTATTGATGAAGTATCAATGGTAACAGACTCAAGAAAGTCTTTGATAATGGAGTATAAGTCTATGCTGGTAACTGGTTTTGCTTTTTTTTGTGTGTTTGCCAGAGAGTAATAATAAGGATGCTTTAGATAAAGATAAGTAGCTTCTAGCTTGTGTGAGTCGAGTAATGTAACCAGGTCTATATGCTTGACAAACAGCGAATCCCATGTAAGCTTGAGGGAATCGGAGAGATTGAGCTGTAGATGGCCAGACCATATTTTACCTTTGGAATCAAGGTATAGATCCTGGCATTTAATCTGTGGCCCGGATTTGATATTTATTTTTGTCCTTAGGAAGATAGTACGGGCAAAGCTATGTGAAAGCAAGTCTAGAGCATTTGTGCTGCTGTCCATGCTAAATTGTGTTGATAGGAAATCTGCTACTGTGTATGCATCGAGAGATGGTGAATTAAGACGCAGAGCATTTTGTGGTGCAATGATATTATGAATTATGATTTGCTTTAGAGGGATGCGTATGCCTCGGGCACTGGTAACCGTATTGCCAGTTTTGTTTTTTACTTTGAGATGAAAGAATGATTTTGTGATAAGAACGTTGTTGATGTCCAGGATATTGGAGTCAATAAGCCGGTGAATATCGATGTTACTCAAGATTATATTGGGAATGTATGAATTGATGTAGACCGGTACCAGTCGAGCCTGAGGACATGTTGTGTCTGCATTTATATAAACGTCAGAGAGTATGATAGTAGAGTCCTGTGTGTTAATGTCCAGATGGTTGAATTCGAGAGTGTGGACACTGTCAGGTAGATTTAGAGTATAATTTTTTATATCCACACGGATATTATCAGAGCAGAGGAGATGATTTTTGCAGGTGGTCGAAAATTCAGGGTCTAAGTGGAAGTTTGTCAGATTGATAGTTATGAGGTTTTTGAAAATAGTGGTCTGTTTGTCTGGAAATTTTTGTGTAAGAGTCAGAGCTGCATTGTCCAGAATTACAGATCCTACATGTATAAGGTTCAGTTTATTCATTAGACTATAGGCTAACTCCTGAAGGTTGAAGAATTTTTTCTCAGATTTACGGCGGATATAATCAATCTTTTCAATGGCAGTGATGAAAGAGGAGTCTGGATCAGTACCAAAAGCGATTGTCCGGATAGAGTATGAGGCAATGGTGAAAATCTGTTCAATATTGTGGGCTGTGGTATCTTGTAAGTTTATTTTAGAGCCAGGTATGTGGATATTAAAAATCATGTTCATAGCAAAGCTTTCGATAGAGTCAACCAGTTCGGAGCGGTGTTTAAAGTCTTTGTAAGTTGTGTCTGTAAAAGAATTAACCAACTGGTACATATCAAAGATTGTTTGTGAGGCAATATCCACCAGTTCTTTAGCTCTTTTCTCCCGTATTAGTTTGCGTATCTGTATGTTAAATGTGTCTGAGGCAATCTCTGGATATGAATAAAAATTGATTCTGGGATTATTGAGAACCAGACTGTCGATAATTATTTTTTTATCAAACAGGGCCTGTCGCAAATCTACTCTGTTAATGGTAAGCGCAGGTGTGTATATTTTGTAAATCAGGGATTTGTGTTTGGCTTTGAGCAGAGAGTCAGCCCCTGGATTGAGGTCAATACTCAGTCCTTTGATCTGGATTTTTTTTGTGTGTGAAGAGACCAGTAATGTGTCAAAGCTCAGGTTCTGGATATTTTCAGGATCTAGCTGTGAGAAATTGGTTAATCTCAGGTTTAGACTGTTGAATTTAAAATTTTGTTGCCTGGCTTTATTGCCTACTGCCATATCAGTGCCCTGAATATGTAAATTTCCAGCTATAGTTTGTGACCTGTCATAGAGTTGTTTTAGTTCTAGTCTAATATCTGCGATGTTCAGCTCGTCAATAGCCAGGTTTGGTATGTTATTTTGCTTTTTCTGTGGTCTGGATAGCTGTGTGAGGGTGATTTTGCCATTTCCCAGGGTCAGGATTCCCAGATGTGGATTTGTTTTGAGGGTTTGGATATCAAAGCCTTTGAGTCGAATGTTATCCAGGTACAGGTTGAGCAGAGAGGTTGCTCTGGTGCCTGGTAATGGCAGAAGGGTTATTTTTCCTGTGCTTATTGTGTGGCTTTTGTAATTAAAGTTTATATCCCTGACATTGAGTAAATGTGATCGTTTTATGATTTTGGTTGACACTGAGCTGATGTGAGCTTTGATATTTCCCAGAGCTTTGTCTATAGAATTAGTGTTCTGCGTTATCCTTAGATTATGTGCTGTTACGGAAGCGTCCCTGACCTCGAGTAATGGTAGTGCGGATCGTATACTGGAGTAAAGCTTAATCCGTGCCCCATATAGGTTGAGTGAGTCCACTGCCGTTGTGTGGAAGAAAGTCTTTATCGGGCTAAGCAGGTCTATTTTTTTTCTCGAGGTATCCGGTCGGGGTAAATTATAAATGGTGATACTTGGGCCTGAGATATTTAGTGTTCTTGCAGCAAGATTGTTTTTAAGATAAATATCCTCGAAATCAATGTCTTTGAGGCTAATCAGGTCTATGCGGGCAAAGATATTAGTTACACTATCACTTAGCTTTATAGGGTGTATCAGGGAGTTAATAAGTCTGATTGTCTTTTGGCCTGATGAGATTATTAGTTTATCAGACTCCAGCTGATGCCACTGGTTAAGGCGTATTTTGTATTTGTTTATTATTATTTCAAAGTCTCTGGCAAAGAGGCTTTTCTGTCCCAGGTTTTGTTTGCTAACATGGAAATCATGTAAGATCAGCGTAACACTCTGTGCAGTAAAATTGTGTCCTTTCAATTCCTGGAGAAAATCAAGTTTACCTGAACGTATACTCAGTTCATGGACAGAGATTTCGTTGGTAAATGTCAGTACTTGGCTCAATATCTGCTGTTTTACCACCTGGTAAGATGCTGGTGTGCTACTCCTTTTCTCAGACTTCTTGCTGTAATTAATTAGTTCTATCTGTGGGTTGTTGAAAATGATAGATTGTATTTTCAATGAGCGTCTTAGTAATAGGTAGAAAAAATTTAGGTTTTTTATCTCAAAGTCTTTGAGGGACACATAAAGGAGATTTTTTTTTCGCGGGTTAAGACTATCTGGAATCAGTCTAAAATCGTGTAATTCAAAACTTCGAGTGATGAAGTTTATCCTCAGCTGCGAAAAGTCCACATGATAAAGGCTATCTGTTTTTTTTCTAACAAAGCGGTTGATAGGATCTTTGAGCAAAGGCTCAGCCCAGAACCAGAAAATAATCTGCATACTCAATCCCAGACCAAGCAAAGGAACGACAAAGAAAAAGAATATTTTTTTAGCTTTCTGCCTGGTCATCCTCTTCTTTTTCTTTCATCTTGGCAAAGATGTTTTTGAGTTTGTTAAGAGCTTTGGGATGGGTATCTACACCCAGAACATAGCCATAAGGTTCTAGTCCTTCTACATTGTCACAGATGATCTTTATTACACCAATAGTAGGAATAATGATAATCATACCTGGTATTCCCCATACCAGAGCTGCTGCAATAACACTCAATAATGTAATCAAAGGATTGAGGTGCACATTACCTCCGACAATAGTAGGTAAGAGGATATTGTGGTCAATGAAAGTAATTAACCAGAAATAAGCTATTATGAACAAAGGCATATAAGGATTGGACGAGAGGATAAGTGAGAATGTTAGGGGTATTAAACCACTAATTAGTGTACCAAAATAAGGTATGAATGAAAACATGGCAGTCATGATAGCTATGGCTAGAGAGTATTTTAACCCAATGACAGTAAGGAATATAGAGTGTGAAATAGCAAGTATAGTAACATCAATAATTACTCCCACAATATAGCGCGTTGTGACCTTTGATATCTGGTTCATCAGGTCATCTGTCAGTTTGCTGTTACTGTCAGGCCGGTCAGCAAGCATAAGTATAAAATTGCGCCAGCGTTCGCGGTAAAACAGCATGAAAAAGATAAAAATTGGTATTAAAAGGATTGCTTCGATTGTGCCCAGAGCTTTAGCAGATACAACCTTGAGAATGTCTCCAGCACTTTCTAGAGCCTTTGTTATTTGCTGCTGAGCCCATCGCTCCTGCTCTTCGACAGAAATGTGAAGCTTGTTTTCGAGGAGAAACTGAAAAGATTTTAGATTTGCAACAGCTTGTTTTTTTATTGTTGGGAAGTCTGATATCATGTTTCTGATCTGTGCTCCAAAAAATGAGGCTGCAAAGTAAAGCACAGCAAAACTGAAGAAAATTGCAATTAAAATTGATAGAGTACGCGGCATCTTGAGCGGTTTCTCCAGAAAATTGACCAGAGGAAATAGTAAATAGGAGAACAATACAGCCAGGGCAATGGGATAAAGAAAATGTTTGGCCTCGCGCAGGGCATAAACCAGTAGGATTGTAAAAAGTAGAATGTATGTAATCTTCTCCAGACCAGTAAGTTTGCGCATTTTTGGAGATTTTAGTTTTTAATAATTATACAAAATTGAAAGTTTTAGTTTTCTTTACTGTGTAAATAAAGGATAAATTTTACTAAAATGAAAGTAATAATTGACAATCAATCCGGTTTTTGCTTTGGAGTTGTATATGCAATTAATAAAGCCGAATCCATACTTAGAGAACAGGGCCATCTTTATGTGCTGGGGGATATTGTTCACAACGAGCAGGAGGTCAAGCGCTTGACACAGATGGGTATGGAGGTGATTGATCATGGGAAATTCAGACAATTGCATAATACACAAGTACTTATCCGTGCTCATGGAGAGCCTACCGAGACATATAAAATAGCTTATGAGAATAATATACAGCTGATAGACGCTAGCTGTCCTGTAGTTTTGAGGCTTCAGAACCAGATACGGCAAGTTTATCAACAGATGAAGCACCAAGATGGGCAGGTTGTTATATTCGGTAAATCCAATCATCCAGAGGTTGTGGGCCTCAGGTCACAGACCAACTACGAAGCAATTGTTATCCAGAGTATCGAGGATCTGGACAAGATTGATTTTTCTCGACCAGTGGCTCTTTTTGCACAGACAACTAAGAATCTTAAACTTTTCTACCAGATAGTCAGTGAGATTGGCAAGCGAATGAAGCAAACCATGGGGCAGGAGCAGGTGCCATTCCAGTATTATGATACTATCTGCCGTCAGGTTTCGCACCGTGACCGTGAGCTTCAGAATTTTTGTAAGCACAAGGATGTGGTGCTTTTCGTTAGTGGTAAAAAAAGTTCCAATGGTAAAATGCTTTATGGGGTTTGCAAGCAGGTTAATCCAAATACTTACTTTATTAGTTCACCTGAGGAAATTGATTTTTCGTGGTTCAGTCCCGACGATACTGTGGGAATTTGCGGTGCCACATCTACACCACAATGGCTTATGCAAAAAGTCAAAGACCATCTAAAGAAAAAATTCTATGTAGAATAGAAGCTGTGGCAGAGAAGAACCAGTGTTTTGATTTTTAATAAATTTTATATAATTTTGGACGTAAATTCTAATTTAATTAATTATGCCACAGCAAGCTACACGAGTTTTTGAGATGTTAGACAGAGCTATAGAGCTCTTCTCAGACAAAGAAGATTATCTTGCCTATAAACAGGATGGTCAGTGGGTGAAGTATTCACCCCGACAGTATAAGGATATTGCAGATTATGTTAGTATTGGACTGTTGCAGATGGGACTTAAACCAGGTGACAAGGTGGCCACTATTACAGGCAACCGTCCTGAGTGGAACTTTATAGATATGGGTGCAGCACAGGTAGGTATTATTCATGTGCCTATTTACACGACGATAACAGAAGAGGAATTTAGACATATACTCTCGCACAGTGATTCTCTCCTGGTCTTTGTAGAAGATAGAGTCCTATATAATAAGATCAAGCCTATAGCAGACGGGATAGATAGGATAAAGAATGTTTATACCTTTGACAGGGTCCAGGGA
>JALVRO010000294.1 GCA_027031265.1 Bacteroidales bacterium
TGGATGGTTCGTCAAATATAGATGTGAATGTTTCCATAGGTACTATTTTTTCCATTTTTCGCCGTGTGACACCCCGTGGGCATAAACCAGAGCTGGAGGACTTTATGCAGGAAGGCACCAAACAGGTAGCAGCCGGGTATATTATTTACGGTTCGTCCACAATGCTTGTTTATACTACAGGCCGTGGTGTTAATGGTTTTACGCTTGATCCATCCATTGGAGAGTTTTGTCTCTCGCATCCTGATATAAAGACTCCTTTGATTGGTAAGATTTATTCAGTTAATGAGTCCTATTATCATTCATTCTCAGCGGGTGTGCGTAAGTTTATTGATTATTGCAAAGAACCTGACAAAGAGTCAGGTCGTCCCTATACTGCGCGTTATATTGGTTCGTTGGTAGCTGATTTTCACCGTAATTTGCTCAAAGGAGGTATTTACATGTATCCAGCCACAAAAAAGCATCCTAATGGTAAACTTCGTCTATTATATGAGGCCAATCCTATGGCATTCATCGTTGAGCAGGCAGGTGGTATGGCGGTAGACCAAAAGGGACAGAGAATTCTTGATATCAAGCCTACTGAGCTGCATCAGCGTGTGCCACTGTTCATAGGATCACGTAATATGGTGGAGCAAGTTATGCAGTTTATTGAAGAGGAAGATGGCATAAAGCCAGAGAATGGTGATGATTAATAAATTTTTCTTTTATAGTGCAAACGTTTACGGCGGGTGGCACGCCACCCGCCGTATTCTTTTCTGTATATTCCCTGCCATAGCCATTTGCCAGATTGAATGTTTTTGGACAGGAGAAAACTATGTTTTCCGAAAACAGCTAATCTTTAGTAATTTTGCACAAATCAAATCATGGGATAAATATGACAGAGTCAATACAAAAGAGAGAGCGAATTATTGCTGTACTCGAACAGTTACCACTGACAAAAGAGGAAGAGAGCATAGCCAGTAAGGTTCTGGAAAGAGTGAGACTTAGTTTCGAAGAAGGCCTGTATCTATATGAGCATGCTTCGTTTAATTTTTTATCCACGCTGGCTAATTATGCTAAGGAGAAGGTGTCAGGTGATTACGTGTTTTTTAACATAAACATACACATTGAACCAACAAACTACTGCGTCTATAATTGTAAGTTCTGCTCTTATGCCCGCAAGCTAGGCAAGGGCGGAGGCTGGGATTATAGTCTGGAACAAATTGAGCAGATGGCCAGTCATTACAAAGATTCATCCATAACAGAGGTGCACATTACAGGTGGGGTGCATCCGCAGCATGATGTTTATTATTATGCACAGATGCTTCGCAGGATAAAGCAAGTGTTGCCGGATGTTCATCTCAAGGCTTTCACAGCTATAGAGCTACATTATATGTTCCGTAAGGCAGGCATCAGCGTAGAAGAAGGTCTGCATATCCTCAAAGATGCAGGACTGACAGCTTTGCCTGGAGGAGGGGCCGAGATACTTGATGACGAATTGTCACGTCAGTTGCATGATAAGCCCGGTTACAAGGTATGGATAGACATTCACAGGAAAGCCCATGAGCTGGGAATATCGAGCAATGCCACAATGCTTTATGGACACATAGAGAAATATGAGCACAGGCTAATTCACATGGACCGTATACGCTCGTTGCAGGACGAGACAGGTGGCTTTAGTGCTTTCATACCGCTGAAGTTCCGTAACAAAAATAACCCAATGTCCCATGTTCCTGAGGTCAGCGTCATTGAAGACATGCGCAATTATGCTGTGACTCGCCTGTTCCTGGACAACGTGCCACACATCAAGGCTTACTGGGTAAATATTGGAAAGAAAAATGCACAGATGAGCCTGGCTTTTGGTGTGGATGACCTGGATGGTACGATAGACGACACAACCAGGATTTACTCCATGGCCGGAGCTGAGGAGGAGCATCCACGCATGACAGCCAGTGAGATGGTGGAGCTGATACGTTCGGCGCACCGCACACCTGTGGAACGCGACACTGTTTATAATATCAGGAAGGTCTATAGCTAGGGGGACGTTTGTGGGATGGATTGACATTAACTAAGTTTGATGAAACTACGAAAGGGCAGTGGTTGTCATTCAAACACGAAGAGATAAGACGGTTTAATTTTTTAGGCAACATGAAATTTTAAGAGAATGCTATGGATTGCGTTTTGCCAGTTTTTTGGTGCTTAGAGCTCACTTTATTAATGTTTATGAGGGGTAGATTGGGGTGTAAGGGAGTGATTGAATATCAATAACTTATAAAATTTAAACGTATGAAAACAACGATTGTACTTGTTATATTTTTACTTTTTTATCAAAATATTTTTGCTCAACAGACTGTAACTCTTTATCCAAGCAATGATGCTTTTATTTTTAACCTACCAAAGCGTGACAACATTGATCCGAAAAGTAGAAATTATGGTTCTTACTCTGAACTGCATACTATGGAATGGACTTGGAACGGAGCTGTGGGAACGAAAAAAACATTGATTATGTTTGATTTATCCCAGATTCCTAAAAATTCAGAAATAATTTCAGCCTCTCTTTCTCTTTATTCTGATTCTGAAATGAAGGCTAAACATTCAACATTAAGCGGCTCTAATGAATGTTTGGTGCAAAGGATAACTTCCAAATGGGATGAAAATACAGTCACATGGAATAACCGTCCAAATGTTACTTCGCAAAACCAGCTCATATTACCGGCCTCAGTTTCTGATACAGAGGATTATGAGAACATAGACGTAACGCAATTGGTTCTGGATATGGTAGGTGATCCTGAGAATAGTTTCGGATTTTTCATTTCTATGAAAACGCCAGAGCGTTACAGGGCGTTAAATTTTGCTTCAAAGGAAAATCCTAATAAAAGTCTGCGACCAAAACTGGTAATTAAATTTTCAACCAAAAAGGAAAAAGATAGGAAAGTTTCCCAGGAACAAAATAATGGACTTTTGACACTTGTTGTTATTGACGAAAATATGAATATCATTTTTAAAAAGAAGAATATTACGTTTTCCGAATTAAATACGGTTACAAATGAATTAGCATCCGGTACATATTTATTTCAAATCATAGACGAAAATTTAGAAATCAACTCTTTTAAAGTTGTAAAGTGATTTTATACGAATAAATTAGAAACAAAATCGTGGGTGATA
>JALVRO010000295.1 GCA_027031265.1 Bacteroidales bacterium
TCTAGGAATTTTATCACAGAAGCCACAGCGCTATACAAATACGTGGGAGATAACAGACAGGCAGGCCAGATCTTGCCAGGAACTTATGTATCTGTGGCCCAGGTCGTGCTAGGAGCCCAGTACCGCATATCGCGCACTTTTCTCCTGCAGGCCGCTATGCCGCTAACACTTTATTCCAAAGCACCTTTTAGCTCCAGATATGACCTTTGGCTGGGCTTCTATTATTTGTGGTAAAACTCAAACCCTAGCCTTAACCTTTCCTGATGATGTCTATCTATATGAAGTAAGGCGGCCAATTGGCCGCCTTACTTTTATCTGAGATAATATGCACTATTAGCGCTTTATAAACTTGCGAATCTGTGTCTGTCCCTGGCTACTCAGACGGGCAAAGTAAATACCAGGTGCCAGGTCTGCTACGTCAACGCTAGCATGACCATTGACATTGAGGCTCTTGACGGCACGGCCTGAGTTGTCCAGGATCTGCAGTGTACCCTCCCCGGCATTTACATAAAGCACAGAGCTAACAGGGTTGGGGTAGACGGTGAATACCTCATCGTTCACGGGAGAAGTAATACCTGTAGAGGAAACAGGTGCAAATGCTATTGTATCAACTTCCCATGTATTAGTATTTCCTGCTGTTTCTTCATATTTAAAAGCTACATAGAAGTCACTTCCGTAAGAAGAGAGATCTGCATCGCCTGAGGAGACGCCTGTCCATCCTCCGCCTGATAAAGTGAAATTGCTTGTAACGTCTGTCCATGTAGCAGAAGAAGGATCTCCGTAACCTTGGTAATCTGTAGAAACAAGCACGTGTAATTCAGAACCTGCTTTCTTTGCTGCATTCCAGAAGCTCATTGTCAAGGCTGGTGCTCCTGTTATTTTTGGCAGGATAGCCCATGCTGTGTTGTTTGCCCCATAGACTTTCATAAAGTAATCACCGCTGAAACTGGAAACATACCAGTTAGTAGATGTAGATTTGGTATAAATACCCATGTCAAATAGTGTCTGGGATCCATCAAAAATTATTGTATGAGGGAATGAAGCTATTGTTGGCAATGGATTAATTGTCATAGATACTGCAGCAGAAGTAGCGAGGTTGTCTCCACTTACCCTGCTAGCAGTCATGTTAAAAGTCTCGGCTACGTCATAGCTAACAGTGATTGTGTCTGTTGAATTACCTGCCTGTATTGTACCTGTAGATGTTGAGAAGGACCCTGTCCCATCTGTATTAAGCTGATATTGTGTGTCGTTAGTAACATCACCAGGATTTCCATTATCATCAACTGCACGGACAATTACTGTAAATTCCCAATTTTGATATGTAGGATTAGTACTTACGTTGTAAATTTCTAGTTTTGTAGGTGTTATTGTTCCTGTAACAAAGTTTGTCAAATCAAATGTAATAGATGAGTTACTAGTAGTCCAATTGTTTGTAACGTCTGCTATTAAAGTTTTATAGTCATTAAATGTTGCTTGGCCGCTTCTTGGTCCTGTATATGCTACATCATCAGTACTGTTTGGGAAAGTAAGTGCATTTGTTCCGTCGGTAAGACCAGTATTTGTTAATTCATTAGTACCCCAGCCTCCTTTAGTATTGATAGCGAAAAGGAATGTAGTCGGAGTATTTTCATCACTACCTAAATAAACATAAAGCTGGTCTCCTTTAGTACCTAAAGCAAAACCACTACTACCTACAGAAGCCACTGTCCCTATATTAGGATTGGCGGTATTATTTTTTAAATCCAACTCTACCACTTGACCAGCTGTCCAGTCTTGATTTAAAGTGAAAGATTTAAAGCCTTCATTGGCTGACCAAGCATTACCATCCCAACTTTTATCAGTAAGGTAAATAACTGTTCCCGAAGAGACATCTGTAAAAGTAACTAGTAGGACCTTGTCAGGATCGTCTGAGTTCATCCCAATGATGCAAACGTCTCCAGTGTTTTGAGCATAGGTGAAAAGACCTAATGCTAAAATAGATAAAAGTAAAAATAGTTTTTTCATAGCTTAAAGATTTTAGATTTTTAGTTTTATAAAATAAGTAAAAATTAAGTAAAAAATCTACTTATTTGGTCAAAATATGTTTCTTGCCTAACAATAAGCTATTTCTACTCCCAGTGGCAAGTCCATAAATCAGAACCCATGGATTTGGTTCGCTGCAATGCTGATTTTAGCTCTCCCGATGATGTAAAAAAACTTGATACTGGACAGGATTTATGGTAAATTATGATAATCGCTTAAAAATCAATGGGTATGAGGCGTTTAGTCTTATTTTTTATGGTACAATTTTTTGCTGCTATTGTGTTTTCACAGGCCCCTATTGTTATCTGGGAGAAAAGCCTGGGCGGAAGCCAGTCTGACCAGGCGCTAAGTATTACCCAGACTAGCGACGGTGGTTTTGCCATAGTCGGGCAGACTACTTCAAATGATAATGATGTCAGTGGCAATCATGGTAGTTATGATGTTTGGGTTGTCAAGATCGATTCGGCAGCCAATATCCAGTGGCAAAAATGTCTGGGTGGCAGCGGATCTGACGCAGGCGTTGATATTGTCCAGACCAGTGATGGTGGTTATTATGTAGCGGCTTACTCAAATTCTACAGATGGTGATGTAGGAGCCAATAAAGGAGCGATGGATTACTGGGTCATTAAGCTGGATAGTGTGGGCAATATCCTGTGGTCCAGGGATCTGGGCGGGAGCCAGGATGATTATGCAGCTTCTCTCGTGGAGACACAGGATTCGGGTTGTATAGTGGTAGGATATGCGACCTCATCAGACGGGGATGTCACTGATCATATTGATATGACAGACTTCTGGGTCGTCAGGTTTAACAAGTCTGGCACTGTGCTATGGAAAAAGAGTTATGGATATTCGGGGAATGAGGATGCACAGGACATTATCCGCACTTTTGATGGAAACTACGCTATATTGGGCAGGAGAGATAACGGAAGCCACGGCGGGTTTGATTATTGGTTAATAAAGATTAATGATCAGGGCACACTGCTATGGCAGAGCGACTATGGAGGATCAGGTAGCGACGGGGGAGCAGCGCTTATGCAGACAGCAGATTCGGGATTTGTGATGATAGGTACATCAGAATCAAATGATGGCCAGGTGTCTGGTAATCACGGGTA
>JALVRO010000296.1 GCA_027031265.1 Bacteroidales bacterium
ATCTCATCCTTTGATAAGGTCTCCTCAATGACAAATGGTTTGTACTTAATAGGCTCTGATGTGAGAAAGAATCTACGGGAATCTATGTATCGAGACGAACGGACTATGGCTACATTTTTAGCAGCAGTCTTGATTGTTTTACGATCCAGGCCACTGTATCTGAGAATAGAGCTGTCTATTACCAGATCATAGTTCTTTTTCTTATCAAACTCATCTATCAAAAACTTGTCTCCCTGATAAAGAATATTCAATGCTGCTGATTCAAACTCCTCTGGATAAAAGACCTCAAGTCTTATTTCAGGTAATTTCCTTCCCCTGCCAGAGAGCTGGAAAAGATAATTGAATCTCATCTGCAAATCCTGCACAGCCAGAAAAGCTCCTGGTACATCACGCTCTATGACTGCTATATTCCATTCTTTGGCCTCCAGGTCAAGGATACCCGTAAGTATGTACTCTACAATAACCCTCTGAATTCTGGCCACTTCAAAAGGAGTCAAGGCTATCTGCAAAGCATCCAGACCATAAGAATTACTATAGAGAGGACGCTCATAATTCTTGCGTATATACTCGAAAAACTGGTTATACGAAAACTCTTGCAAACGGCTATAATCCACAGTATTGGAATAAAAATCAGACTGCTTGAGATAAAAAATCTCACCCCAGCCTATCTGTGTCAAAAACCATGAACGCTGGTCAAGGTCTAAAATCTGCTCATCATCCAGGAGTTTCTTCTCTATCTCAATAGCCAGTCCACGAAACTGATTTGTCTCAGCATAAGGCACTTCCAGAACAAAGTCAACTATTTTATCGAGCAAAACTTTGCGCTTTGCTTCATAATACTTTGCAAGGGAATAATGCTTGAGAATTGAACCAAAACTACGATTAATACCAAGTAGCTGCACAATGTATTCACCAATATATGCGGGCAAGGTCTCAAACACAAACTTCTTTTTCAGGTCAGCTTCATCATCATCCTCGAATTTATATACTTTCTCCAGGTCCTTCAGACCCAAACGGGGGTCTACAATATGCAGTGCCCGGTAAATTTCATCTTTCAGCTCATCATTGATAAAATCATATCTGAATCGTCCCTGCCCGTCAATACTTTTCTTTGTATTGAGAAATGTAGCAGATATTATTTCCTCTATAAAAGTCGGCGCAATAGTAGGCAGGCCACGTGTCAAAATATTATGAACCACATAAACAACCGGATCTTCAGTCTTATGTGTAAGCTCTTCGCCCTTATGCTCCAGGTCAAAATAAGATAAATTCCTGATCAAAGACTCGACATTATCCCGCTGGCTACCAGAGAATAAGCCAGGCAAACCTTCGAGTATATATCCTGCTTGAAGTTGCATAAATTTCTATGATTAATTGACCATTTAAATTTCTGTCAACCTTAACTCTCTTGTTATAACAAATTTATATAAACATAAAAATATTACAAAGCTTTATTTAATCAAAATTTAGTTTTCCTCATGTAAATAATACAGGACATTTGCCCTGTGTGGCTGGAAGATCATGTTAGAATAAGTCAGGATATCCAGCTTTGACACATCATTGTACCGCTGCAATTCAAGATTATACAATGCCACATCACCCAGCATCTGATGATATGCCAGACCATGAGCACGTGATCTGAGCGAAACTTTATTATACTGGAACTGCGCCTCAATATTGTTTTTAATCTTCTGATATTCATAATCACTAATCTGCTCTCTACTAATTTTCTTTAGCTCTTCCCATATAGCCTCTTCTCCAAGCTCTGGTCTAACTCCTTCCTTGAGTATTCCTTCTACGATTACCAGCCCTTTATCCACACGGCCTGTAATATAGGCATCTATTTCTGAGAAAATCTGTTTTTGCTTGACCAAAGATTGGTAAAGTCTGGACGAATCACCCTCTGCCAGCAAATCTGTTATCACATCACTTGCATAATAACCATATTCCAGGCGGGAAGAATAATGAAAGCCCATCATTACCTTGTCATAAGGGACATTGCGCACCACCTCCACACGTCTCATCCCTGTCTGCTCTGGCTCCTGGGGATAACACCTGACAGGCACCCGGCGGCTGGCTATATCTCCAAACCATTTATTTATTAAATCTTCTATCTCCTGGTCCTGAAAATTACCAGCTATTGACACTATAGCATTATTTGGTGCGTAAAACTTAAAAAAGAAGTCCCGCACATCATCAAGCGTTACCTTCTCTATGTGATGAAAATCTTCTCCAATGACTATCCAGCGGTAAGGATGAACCTTATATGCCAGTTTCATTAGATGTTTATAATCATCTCCATAAGGCTGGTTAAGCACTGTCTCCTTGTATTCTTCGATCACCACTTTTTTCTGAATCTCGAGTTTGTCCTCACTGAAATCCAGGGAAAGCATACGGTCCGACTCCAGCCACAACGCAGTCTCGATATTATCCCGGGGAATAATGATGTAATAATTGGTGTAATCACTATTGGTAAAGGCATTGCTCACTCCTCCTGCTTTCTCCAGAGGCTTGTCAAATACGGGAATATTTTTCGACCCTTCGAACATCAGATGCTCAAAAAGGTGGGCCATGCCAGTCTTTTCAGGATCCTCATCCCTGGCCCCTACCTTATACAACACATTAACAACTGCAATATTAGTCGTACGATCAGGATGAAAAATAACTGTCAGTCCATTCTCGAGTCTAAACACATGGTAATCAAGCATATCCTCTCAACTTTTAGATATAAAAAAGGCTGATTCTGTGCCACAGGTTACGAAGTGCAAAATTACAAAAACATTGGCACAGAATCAGCCCTGCAAAGTAAAAATTTCATTTTTACTTACCTGTACTGCAACTCTCGAGGAAACTCTGGGCTTCTTTGACACCTAGTTCTACAGCTCTTTTCCAGTCCTTACATGCACCTTTGAAATCCTTGATAAGCTCCCGGGCATTCCCACGATTGGCATAGGCATATCCATAGTCTGGATCCAGCTCTATAGCCTTGTTATATGCTTTTATTGCTTCACGGTATTTCTTGAGCTTAAAGAGTGCAGCACCCATATTGTTGTATGCAATAGCATAATCAGGCTTTATCTCCACTGCTTTTTTGAAATCTTCGAGAGCTCCTTCGTAATCACC
>JALVRO010000297.1 GCA_027031265.1 Bacteroidales bacterium
TCATAGATATTGTCTTTGATATTAACCAGATTTGTGCCTAGCTTGAATCTTGTAAGATTGTCAAATGTCTTATAATAGCCAGAGATTGAGATTTCTATGTTTTTGAGTTTGTAAATATTAAGGGTCAAATCATAGATATTACCGTAAATTGGCTTGAGATTGTGTGTTGTAGGTATAATATAGTCTGCAGGATTTGAAATAGCAGAAGTCGCAAGTAGATGATTCATTTGGTATAGGCGGGAGAATGATAACTGCATAGTAATAGAGTGCTGAGGAAACAATATAGTGCTTATTCGTGGTGAGAAATATTTATAAGTATAGTTTCTGCCAGAAAAAATATTGTAAACCCCACCAAGTTTTAAGTAAATAGTTGATGTCTCATAGTTGAGATAAAAATAAGGGCTAGCCAAAAGGCTGGTGTCTAATAATGATGTACTGTTTATTCTTAGTTTGTCAAGGAAATAATAGGAGCTGTTGTAAAAATTCAGGTAAAGCTTCTGAAAGGTGATATTATAGCCTGAGTTTAGTGATAAATGAGAGGTGGCGAAATAGTTAAGTTTTGTCCGCAGAATATATTGGCTGATAGAGTTTTTTTGAAGAATAGACTGTTCATTCAACAGAGAATCGGCATTTTCTTTTAATGTGTATGAAAAGTCTTTGCTTTTAATATATTCATACAGGCTTTGTCCGATGATGTTTTCAAGGGTTAGTTTCTTGGATAGAATAGAGAACAATCTGATAGACAGTGTTTTATTCCCAAAGCTAAGATTATCACTGTATTTTGATAAAATCTCCTTCCGATATGTTGGGTTATAAAAAGAGTCCAGGCTCGTGTATGTATAGCCGTCGTGGCTTTGGAAATATGAAAATGATAGCGTGTTATTCTTATTTATGTTAAGCCTAAATTTTGTGCTCAAATCGCTGAATCCATATAACTGTATATTTTGGTAAGTATCCAGGAGGCGATGGCTTAACTTTATGATGGGGTCAATAAATGTTTTCCTGTAGAAGAAAGTTGCAGACAATTTGTTTTTTATAATGTATCCATCCAGGGAAATTTTAGAGTCAAAAATGTTCTGCTCAAGAATAATTTTTCTTTTAGTAAGACTACCATCTTTCAAGGTCAGGTCAAGCACTCCAGAGCTCAGATTTGTAAAATAAGCAGGAATGGCTCCTTTGTATAGTTTTGCATCTTTTATTGCTTGATTGTTGATGATTGACAGAAAACCAAAAATATGTGTTGGATGTGTAATGGGCATGCCATCTACCAGGATAAGGTTCTGCTCTGGATTAGCCCCCCTAATATTTAATTGGCTACTTCCGTCTAGTCCTGGTTGTACGCCTGGCAATGTAAGAATGCCTTTGAAAATATCTTTTTCACCCAGCAGTACAGGCAATAGATCAAATTGTTTTGCCGGGATATTTATTAAAGAGAGGTTGTAACTCCTGGTAAAGGAGTTTCTGGACGCACTAACTGTTACTTCGTTTATATTGAACAGCGCGGACGAGAGATAAATGTTTAAGCTTGTGTCTTTGGCTGTATTGAGCTCTATAGTCGTAGATTTGTAAGCAAGATGCTGGATTACTAATTTAACAGAGCCGGGTTTTACAAGAATATTAAAATATCCGTATTTGTCTGATAGTGTTGACTTTTTGCTATATTCCTCATAGATATATGCGCCGACAACTGGTTCTTTCTCAGTAGAAAAGACTCTACCATAAATATGTACATCCTGGGCTATTGTGCTAAGGCTAAAGTATAAGAGAATGCTAATTATAATTATGATCTGCTTTTTCATTTTTCTTAGTGTTTATGGTTATTACAAAAGGACGGCTTAGTGCCGCGAAAATACCTGTTCCATTCTGTATATTGCTATATACAACCACTGGTTCCTGAAATGGATTTGGAAAGTCACTAAACCTGCGCTGGCTAACTTGTTGATAAAGTGTCTCTATATAAACCCCAAGATCTATGTTTGCCTTATAAAATCGTAATTCTGGCGTGTGCATATCAACGGTTAATGAAAAAGTGTACTTTGTACAATTAAAATTCCTGTCAGGAAGCAGGATAGACTGGGAAGCGGGGAAAATTATGCAATTGGGGTCTTCTGTGTAAAAACTGCCATAACCTGTGACGAAATAATATTCAGGAGTGACGCATGAGTCTTGAATAACTATGTCAACAGATAAATCAGAGGAAAATTCTACAGTGTCAGAGCTTCTTATAAAAAATGTATCTACTCTGGGACTATATGGCACTTTAGTAAAAGAGTACAAAGTATCATACCCTGGAACATAAACTTTAAGATAATAAGTATTTCCCTCTCTGGGTATGAGGGAATCAGTTGTATAGCCCTTTAGACCAACCCCCTGATAATATATAGAATCTACGAACCGGAGTGTGTACTGCTTGCCCTCTTCTGTGGAGAGAACTACCAGTGCATTAGTAATCAAATTGGCTTCGGAACTATTATCCAGGTCAAAAATAACCGTATCCGATGGCAGATAGCTCTCCTTGACGGTTACTATTGGTTTCTCGCCTGCGATTAATAATCCGTTCACTGTAACCTGGCGCTCACTTATCTCAGGTATCTGATAATATTTTACGCAGCCAGAGGTGAAGATTAAAAGGCTTAGAAGGAGATAAATGGATGTTCTACTAAAAAACTTCATTTTGGTTTACTTTTCTTTTTCTTGAAGTGTGTAAAAAGTTTATTCTGAACTTAAAGGAACCTTTATTATAGTTGAATCAGAACTAAAACCAATAAAATATCCCAGAGCATTTTGGAAATTAGAATATAAAATAACTGGTTCAGAAAACATTTTTATCAAAGGTAAGTCCCAAATTTCATGTCCAATATTACTGTTGAAGTTTTCAAGAGCCATGTAAGCTTGTCTTGAAAGAGTGAGAAGGTAAAATTTAGCTTTTGTTGAATCTCGGCCTGAATTGTACTGATTATAAGTTAATCTAACCTTAAAAACTAATGAATCAGTGAATAAGCTGTCGGTAAAAAGCAAAAACTTTTGTTTAGTTCTATTTTCTATATCAGATTCATCCCATATTCCCAGTATAGGGTCATTAATATACATCTGATAAAGGTTTACCCCTGTGTACCTAAGAG
>JALVRO010000298.1 GCA_027031265.1 Bacteroidales bacterium
GCAGGGTTGGTTTGTCTGCAAGTTTTTGATATACAGACCCTGACAGGTATCCGCCGAGGAAGTTACCGCCTGCCACAGGTAAGAAAGACATGCCCATATATAAGGCTTTTTTGTCTTTGTCAGCTATCAGTCCTATGTATGATGTGATTGTGGGAGAACCTGTCATTTCACCTATAGAGAAAACAAGGATTGCCAGAACAGTGAAAAGAGGATTCTTGAAAATAAACATCATGCTAACGCCTATTGAAGCTATGAAAAATCCAATAACCATTGCACGGATAGGTTTCATCCGTGTGACAATACTTGAAATGATTAATTGGAATAAAATGATAAAGAAGGCGTCCATATTGAGAAGCATCTCAGGATTGACATAACCATGACCATTACCAATGAAGTTTGCCAGCGCAGGCCAGATTTTATGTAAGGCATTGTATAAGATAGAGGTATCTACCCATTGTTCGACGAAAACAGGAAGTGTAAAGAATAATTGATTATACATTGTCCAGAAGCCCACTATTAGCAATAAGAAAAGCAAAAATTTCCAGTCTGTGATAGCGATCCAGATGTTTCTGGCTATTTTGGCGATAGTTTTGCCCAGAGGATCAGTATTTTTTACCCGGTCAGGCTCTTTGTATAAGAAGATTACCAGGATTATATTCAGGGCAATAGCAAACATTGATGAGTAAAATACTAATTGCCAGTCGACTTCTCTCAGCTTTGATGATACAACAGGACCGATAAGAGCCCCAATATTTACCATCATGTAAAAAATACCAAAACCGAGTATTGTGTTTTTTTCGTTCGTTGTCTTGGATATAGTTGCTGAGATGATTGGTTTGAAGATAGCTGCACCCAGACCGACAATGGCAAAAGCTGCGAACACAGATATATAACTGTGCATTTTTCCCATTAAGAAAAATCCGATAAAATACAGAGTGAAAGCTGTGATCAAGCTAACTTTGTAGCCAATTTTGTCTGATATAGCACCTGTGAAAACAGGCAGAAAATAAACCATTGCCGTTACTGTGCCCATAAGCCACCCTTTCTGGTCTTGAGAAAAGCCAAGATATGAGGTCAGGTAAATGGCCAGAACGTTAAAAAGACCATACCATGCCCAGCGCTCTAGTAGCTCGACTGAGTTTGCTACCCAGAATGTTCGTGGAAACTGCTTAAAAAGTTTCATTGTTCTGTTCCTTTTTTGAGTTTATAAATTGCGAATGTATGATCATAAGGATTTTTTTCATCAGCAGGGTTAAAGTATTCGTATATGTTTTGCCATTTATCCATGTCTATTTCAGGAAAAAAAGTGTCAGCTTTCAAAGAGGCATGGATGTGTGTGATGTATAATTTATCTGTTATTGGCAAAAAAAGTCTATAAATCTGTGCACCACCTATTATGAAGTTTTCTTCCTGTGTGTTAATAATTTGCATGACCTGCTCCAGGCTGTGCGCAACCTGTGCATCTGGCAGGGATGATAGGTTACGTGACAATACTATATTTCGACGGCGAGGGAGTGCCTTGCCAATTGATTCGTATGTTCTTCGCCCCATAATGACTGTGTGGTCAAGTGTGGTTTTCTTAAACCATTTAAGGTCATTGGGCAAGTGAGCCAGAAGTTGATTGTTGCGGCCTATACCCCACTCTTTGTCCATAGCTACTATTATTGAGAAGCTCATGTTGATTATTTTTTGATTAAATAGCCAATTATTGATCCAGTTGTAAGGCCAATCAGACTTCCCCCGGTAGCTATTAACAACCGTTTTTTACGGGATGAAATCTGATAACCTCTGGTATATAAAGAGTCATTGCTACTGGTCTTCAGGTTTTTGACATTAGTAGAAGAAAAGATTATAGTTGAAGCAAGGTTTGGTATCACTGAATAAATACCAGATAAACCCAAGATTGGCATAGCAATACCAGCAGTAAGTCCCAGACCCATGTTTGAGAAGAAAATAGCTTTGTTTTTGTAATGATAACCATCATTAACACCTTGGAGAAATGAGAATGCCTGGCTGAGAGTAAGATTCTCGGGCTTATTTAGCACAAGTGTGTCCTGTTTGTCAATTATGGCGAAAATAGCTTGATGGTCAAGGACTTTTGTTTTTTGCTTTTTATCCAGATAGAAGACATAGCCTTTAGATGAATCGATTCTGTAATTTGAAGTAGAAAGAATGGTTCCATCATTTAGCCAGAGCTGAATCTGTCCCACAGATGTGAAAAATGTAAAAATAAATGTTAGTATGATCAGGTAGCTTTTCATTATACGAAGAATTTTTGTAGATTAAAGAAAATTATTTCTCAAATATTTTAATTTTGAACGAAAATAAAAAATCAATACTGTGTTTTGGACAATTTTCATATTATCAATAGCCGTTCTGGCAGCAGGGTTACTCTTGATGAGTATCCAGGTTCTTCTGGGAAAACGCAAGGATTTTCCAGATTATAGAATAGGCCATAATCCAGAGCTTCGTAAAAGAAATATTTATTGTGCGAAGACAGAACAACGTATAATTGATGGTCTCTCTTCTGAGGGTGATTCTTGCTCGTCATGTATTTAAAAAATAAATCGCTATGGAACAGATTTTCAAAAACTATCGTGACTCTCTAAATTATGCACAGACTGAGGACGAAGTAAACCAGCTTATTGAAAAATCACAGCAATTACTCACCGAGGCTGTAAAAAAGAAGTTGTTTTCATACATAGACCTTACTTTCCTGAGTATAACAGACTCGAGGAATTCTATACGCCGTGTAGTTGAGCGGGTGAACCAGGTAAAACACAAATTCGATGTGGAAAATGTTGCAGGAGTGTGCGTTTATCCCCGTTTTGTGGAGACTGTCCGCACTAGTTTGACAGATGACGATGTGCGTGTGGTTTCAGTAACTGGTGGATTTCCAGCTTCCCAGACTTTGCTGGATGTAAAACGACTGGAAACAGAGCTTGCAATGAACTCTGGAGCAGACGAGGTGGACATGGTTATATCAGTTGGGGAATTTCTTGAAGGTGATTATGAGCTTGTTTACAACGAGATTAAGGAGCTCAAGCAGGTAGCAGGTGACCGGCGGCTGAAGGTGATCCTCGAAACAGGTATCCTTAATGATTTTGTGCTGGTTTATA
>JALVRO010000299.1 GCA_027031265.1 Bacteroidales bacterium
GAATGGTATTAAACGAGACTGTGACATTTGCCCATTTATTCTTATAATACTGCCCTGCTGGACCACTGGTAAACAGAAAGTTAAATGAACCTGAAGGTACCTGCCCCCTTGTGCCCAGTGTGTTAAATACTGTCTGGTAATGTGGGCTAGCCAGACCTGTTACCAGATGCACGCTACCACTTGCTTGCTGCTCACTGGCCAGCTGTGGAATAGTTGGGGTATTATTCCATCCATTGGTACCCGGATCCCAGCTGCCTGGCATATTTATCCCCTCTGGCTCGTAAATATTCTGGCTCTGGGCAATGAGCAAGTGTGTGAAAACCAAAATTATAGCAAGTATTACAATTCTTCTGAGCATAATATTGTGTTTTTTTTTCGTTTCTTTTTGAAGGTTGACAAGATAAACTTTTTTCAGGGCTACACGTGATATAGACCACACAAAAAAACGACGGCCGCATGGCGGCCGTCGCCAACACTGCCCTTACCTGACAGAGACTTTCCTTGTCAAAATCCTGTCTCCCTTGTTGATATTAAACAAATAAACCCCTGGCTCCAGGTCATACACACTCACCTGGGCATTTTCTGGCAAATTAACTATCTGGCGAATCAACCGCCCCTGCAGGTCTGTTATCTCCAGATCTGCTCCTCTAGCATTGGCTATGGTCACCACATTATCAGCAGGATTAGGATAAATGATAACTTCCCCCTTGCTTCTGGCTGCCAGACCAGTAGTCTGATGGACAGTGTATGTGTAATTCTTTCCACCATTGTTGTCAAAATTGATTGTCACAAGGTCATAATCATCAGACGAAGGGTTACTGAGATTTAAAAGCGCAAAATAAGTGGAAGAGAAAACATAATATGACAATGTATCGCCTACGTTTATGGCCGGTAAAGTACCTACTGCCTTATTACCTGATACTGTACACATAACTGTATCTGAACTAGCCCATTTGTCAAGCGTATATCGAACAACAAAAGCCTGCTCTATTGGTGGTGTGCTACTTAGATCTATTATAACTGCAACTGTCTGCCCAGCAGGTACTGCAGAAGTATCTGGCATTTGTGTTACGGCTGTTATAAAGGCAGGCCTGTCGCTCAGCTCCATGAATATTGCGCGAGTATCGTGATAGCCTTTATCCTCAAAATTCACAACATACCACTTGTCCGGATTCAGGGTTATGGTATTATTAGGTGCCGCTTGATATTTATAATCCTGTATTGTATCAAAGACAACAGCTACATTTGACCATTTATTTTGATAATAATTGGTATTCGGTCCACTTGTAAACAGGAACTCATAGCTTCCTGCATTAATGGCATTTGTATCACCCGAAGAGAGCGTTGTAAAAATGGTCTGATAATGAGGGGAAGCCAGTCCCGTTATTTTTCCGACAGTTCCAGCTACGCCGTAAACAGTGTCATTTACAGAGCGTAAAGTCATGTTATTGGGAGGATTATTCCAATTATCCCAGCTTCCTGGCATATTATTCCCTCTGGCTCGTAAATACTGTCTCGCTGCCCAAATACAAAAACACCTATAAAGAGAAAGGCAAAAACAATGTAAATCTTTTTCATGGCGGAAAATTTTTGTGTTTTACCTAAATGTATTAAAAAAAACGACAAATAGACAACGTATTAACATCAAACGTTTTCGGGTTAGCCAATTGGTAAATTTTCTTTTTGTAAAAAGCACCTGATTTTTTATCTTTGGTTAAATAACTATTTAAAAATAAACTTGCTTTTGTTCAATAATTTATGGACAGAAAGAAGGTCATAGCAATAATACCTGCTAGAATTAAATCTAGGCGTTTCAGAGGCAAAGTACTGGCAGAGATATTTTCTATGCCAATGATAGGTCATGTATACAAGCGTACTGCCCTGTGCAAAGACATTGACAAGATTATCATTGTCACACCAGACAAAAAAATAAAGGAATATGCCGAAAACCTCCTTGGAGCTACTGTTATCATGGAAACAGACAAATACAAAAACCTCTTTGACTCATGTGCAGATGCCCTCAGAGCTTATCAAGAACAGTCCGATACCATTTATGATGTTGCTGTGATTGTTTCTGGAGATGAGCCAATGATTACTAATGATATGCTGGCAATGGCAATTAGTCCTTTTTATCTGGAAGATGATGTGAAAGTTAGTACTCTCATGTGCCCTATACCCGATGAAGAGGAGTTTCGTAGTCCAAACACAGTCAAGGTTGTGGTTGATGTTAATAATAATGCAATGTACTTTTCCCGTGAGCCCATACCATCACCTGCCAAGGGTGTGGTTGGCATACCTCCGCTAAAAGTTATAAGCGTCTCTCCATTCGACGCACAGTTTCTCCTCGAATTCCGTGAAATGCCTCCTACACCCCTGGAACTGATAGAAGACATTCCCATTCTAAGAGCATTGGAAAGTGGCTTCAAGGTCAAGATGATAATGAATGAATCTTATACTATGTCCGTTGACACTCCTGAAGACCTGGAAAAAGTCAAAAAATTAATGGAAAATGATCCCACACTAAAACGTTATCTAACGTCTTTGAATTAGTCTCTGGGCACAGGGATAGAAATTTTTAACCCATCATAAGCCAGAATAGTATTTGGGAAAATAGCTTTAGCCTCCTGATAAAACTTGGCCATGTCCAGGATAGTTGCCGAGTAATGCCCTATTATCAGCTGCCCCACACCAGCACTAAGGGCTAGCATGGCTGCCTGCTCTGCAGTAGAATGATAAGTTGCCTCTGCTTTCTGCTTGTATGCATTATCAAAAGTGGCTTCATGGTAAAGAACATCCACACCAGAGAGAATTTGCGCCAGACGTGGAAGATACTTTGTATCAGAAATATAAGCATAAGACCTGGGACGTGGTGCCGGAATTGTTACTTGCTCTGGACTTATCACAGTACCATCGTCACGCTCAACAATCTCTCCCCTCTTTAGCTTGACAATCTCCTCAATCAATAGCCTTAGCTCCTCGATTTTGGACTTAATAATATTTGGCTGTCTTTGTTTCTCCCTGAAAATAAAGCCCCACGCATCTATCCTGTGCTCCAACGGTACAGCCTCGACAGTGAAATTTTTGTGTTCAAGTATCACACCTCCCCTACCAGGCAAAGCATGAAAATGCAGAGGGAAAGGCAATTCCCTGGCCTTGACCGGCGAATGCGACGACCACAAGATTTTTTTCAGCCCTGCCGGAGCATACAGATGCAGATCCACATCCCTGTGAAGCAACTCATAAGTAGAGAGCAAACCAAACAAACCAAAATAATGGTCACCATGAAGGTGTGAAATAAAAATATGACGAATCTTGCCAAAACTTACATGAAAACGGCGAAGCTGCAACTGTGTGCCTTCGCCGCAATCTACCAATAATGGCGTTCCATAAATATTTACTACTTGAGAAGATGGGAACCTGTTGCTAACAGGTGTCGCAGAACTAGTCCCCAACACAAGAATGTCAAAATTCATTTACTCCTTGTCGTTTTGCTCTTTTACCTGCTCGTTCTGCTTAATAATTCTTTCGGCCTCATCTACTGTGTCTGCTATATTGAGCACTGTGTCAAGCTGGGAAATATTAATCAAACGCTCAACAGCTGGCTGCAAACCAGTCACCACAAATATACCATTCGAATTTTTAGACAGACGGTTGGCAACCAGTATAGCACTCAATCCCGATGAATCACAATATTTCACCTCCGATAGATCCATTATAATATTACGCTCCCTGTTACTAGCCAGTAATACTAACTCTGATTTCAAAGAAGGTGCTAAAAATGTGTCTAACTTCTCATCAAGGATTTTAATTAATGTATAAAAATCACGCTTGACAATCTGAAACTTATTTGCTTGCTGGGTGTTGTCCATGCCCTGTTGTTTAATGATGATGAATCGTTTTACAATATTAGAATTTTTTATAAAGATAAAAAAGTTTACAATAAAAAACTTCGTTTTTTACGTAAAAGTTATAAAATCATTCATAGAATTTCATTTATGCACATCGTTATAAAATTTTAACTTTGCATCAACATATTAATAATTTGCACAATGACCCTGCTGAGAAAAATAACTTTGTCCATATCTTTTGTGTTTATTTTTAGCATCACGCTAGCACAACCACACGTGGTCCTCTCTTCGTCCAAAGGACAGGACACAATCCGTGTTTGCTTCTCCGAACAGATGTATTTTTATTCATACCTCATTGATAATAATGGAGATACCCTGCATTGCCAGTGGGACTGGGATATGGATGATGGCACTACTTTTAGTGGATTTGATCTGGACACAATTAAATATAATTTTGTTCTCGAAAAAGCACATCGTGTCTTTGCCACAGCCACATACAACGGACAACATTATTCTGCTGTTATAGTGGCTCTGACAGGACTTACTCCTGATTTTACCGGGACAAAAGCAGACCTGGACCCTGGACAAACTGGCGTTTGCAAAGGTGACCGGGTGGGACTAATCGGTAAAGTTGACTCAACAAAAACATGGAAAGACAAACCTGTGTCTGTCTACACCGAACCATTCCCGTTCCAGCTATCAGACCAGATCGATTATTCAAACACTATCACACGCAAAAATTTTAACCCTGACTCCACACTATCATCAAAATACATTATCGATTCAATAGGGCTATTGATAGTCCACAGCAATAGTGCTGACCTGCGCATATCCCTTACAGCACCCAATGGCAAAACAATCATTCTCAAAAACTCTGGAGGAAATAACAATTATCTTGGCGACACCGCTCATGGCGCTACTGGCGCTAAATGGTATTACTGGTCGCCATCAGCATCCGCCACAATCAACTCCCTGTCCATATCCGGACAAATGATACCCCCTGCTGCTTATCTTCCAGACCAGAGCTTTGACTCATTACTCAACACCAGCCTCAATGGACATTGGACTCTCAAAGTCGAAGACCTTTTCCCTGGCAATGACGGCTATATACTGGGCTGGGCAATAATCTTTAGTCCTGCATACACCCCTGACACATTAGAATATACATGCACCTATGACCTTGCCCAATCATTCTGGCAGGGCGACAATGTCAACCTCACCTCCAACGGGCTATCCGAAGCATACCCTTCTGATTATGGGCCTCACCCTTATAAATTTTATATCAGAGACAATTTTGGTTGCTATCACGATACAACCATTGGCGTTAGTGTCGAAAAACCAGACTTTGACCTGGATAAACAGGTGGTTTTCATAGGTGATAGCATAAAAGTAGATGACCTTACCACATGGTCTGCTTCTTCTTCCTGGGATTTTGGTGATGAATCACCCTTCCAGACAGGCAAGACTGTATACCACAAATATTTAGACAGAGGCTCTTACATCATAACACTCACTGCCTCATCACAGTCAGGCTGCACAGACCAGGACACAGCCATAGTCCAGGTCGTCCCCAAACCCATTAAACTCACACAATACAATGTTTTTACTCCTAATGGAGACGGTGTAAATGATGTTTTCTCCTTCTTTAACACACCAGATGAAAAAATAACCGCTGCAAACATCGAAACAATAGATGCACGAATATACGACCGTTATGGTAATATGGTCTGCCACTGGACCACCCCTGACCAGGCTATAAAAGGCTGGGACGGAACTATCAATAACAAGGGCAAAAGACCCGCAAGCGAAGGCGTTTATTATTACATACTCATAATCAAAGGCAAAGATGGAAAAAAGTACAAACCAATCTCTGGATTTATCTACTTACATAGATAGAATTGACATCATTGGCGACATACATGGATGCTACCATACACTTGTAGACCTGCTCCTGACTATGGGTTATGAAAACAAAAACGGTCTGTGGCAGCATCACGAAAGAATTGCATTATTCATAGGCGACTATATTGACAGAGGTATTTATATACCACAGGTCCTCGAACTAATAAAAAACATGGTAGACAATGGCAAGGCTATTGCATTACTCGGAAATCATGAAATGAACCTCATAGGAATATTCACTCCTGGCCGCAACGGGCAACCCCTAAGAAGCCACAAAAAACTACATCAACACCACGTCACAATACGTGTACTCGAAGAAGCACGCCTTCACTACTGGATTGAATGGTTCAAACATCTGCCCCTGTTCATAGACCTGGGAAGTGTACGGTTTGTCCATGCTGCATGGGACGATCAACACATAAACCTGGTCAAGCAATACTTCCCAAACAACTCACTGGCAGACAACCTGGAAAAAGCCTTTAAAAAAGACTCCATACCAGGCAAAGCATTGAATTACATACTCAAAGGACCCGAAATTACAATACCACAATCAGTCCTCCGCACACTCAAGCATACGCAACCCTGGTACCATCTCAAAGAAGCGCGTATTCGCTGGTGGGATGCTATTCCACAAAACCCTACTTACAGCCAGGCAACCTTACTCGTAGACCTGGATAGGCCTGTGGAGGTGGACATTAGCAAACTATACACTCCTTATCCCGCAGATGCTCCTATTGTGTTTTTTGGACATTATTCCCTTGACTCCCATCCTCATATAATCAGACATAATGTCCAATGCGTGGATTTTGGTGTCTATAGACACAACTATCTTGCAGCTTATCGATACAATGGAGAGGAAAAGCTCACCAGCCAGAACCTCGTCTTTGTGCCCTATAACAAACAGGATGTAATCTTGCCATCACCCCACTAAAACCCAGTGCGGTCATTCTCCTGCTCAGACTTACGCAGACTCCTGCGCCACAGGTACATTAACAGGGACAGGCCAACAAAAATCAAAAACACATAAGCCTTATGCCAGCCCACATTTATCATTGCATGCACAAAGAATCCCAGTGAGACTCCTGCCACTATCAGCCATACAATCTCCATAAATGACGCTTTTGTTTTCATGTGCAAAAAATTTAACTTTGTCTGCTTCTGTTGCTATCAAAATTACGAAAAATGAGGATTCTGGAGAAAAAATACGGACAATGGCTAATATTCTGGGTCTTAGCATTTATCTGGGGCACTTCATTCATACTCATTAAAAAAGGTATTGAAGTATTTCCACCAGACATTGTCGGAACATTGCGAATATCCTTTACATTCCTGTTCTTTCTCCCATTTGCCCTGAACAACCTGCACAAAATCACCCGTCAAAATATAAAATCATTGCTCGTCGTAGGCTTTATTGGCAATCTGTTCCCTGCTATTCTTTTCTCTATCGCAGAGACGCGCCTGCCTAGTGCACTGGCAGGTATGCTTAATGCCACCACACCAATTTTTACCTGGATTGTGGGTATTTCATTATACCGCTCACGCACTCATCCACTTGCAATCCTAGGTATAGCTGTAGGATTCCTGGGTACAATAGGCCTTATGGTTAATGATTTTAGCAATATCATTCATGGCTGGAATGTATATGGCCTGTTCGTCCTGCTGGCAACATTTTTCTACGGCTTGAATACAAATGAACTTAAATATAAGCTCCATGACCTGGATGCATTGTCAATAGCTTCCCTGGGCTTTTTCCTCAGCGGTCCTTTTGCAATAGCATATCTACTTGTGCGGCGCTTCCCTTTCGCTTATGTCCATGTACCACAATTTTCCAATGGACTACTGGCTGTCATGCTTCTTGCATTCCTCGGATCGTTTCTAGCTCTTATTTTGTTTAACCACTTTGTAAAATCAACCTCTGCTGTCTTTGCAGCCTCAATAACTTATGTTATTCCTATTTTTGCTCTTATGTGGGGCTTACTCGACGGCGAAAGAATTTTGCCACACCACCTCATATCAATGATTATTATTATCGCAGGTGTGTATCTTGTTAATAATGACAATATTAGACACAAAAAACTGGCTTTAAAACAAAATACTACATAACTATGAAAGAACATATTGCAAACTTTTTCAAGGGTTTTGCCATAGGCGCTGCTAATGTTATTCCTGGTGTTTCGGGAGGTACAATAGCCTTGATAACAGGGATTTTCGAACGCCTTATTAATGCCATAAAATCATTTGATCTGAAAGCCTTGCAGCTACTGTTAAAAGGTAAGATAAAAGAGTTCATCGAATATACAGACCTGGTGTTTTTGATTGTTATCGCAGTGGGCATGGTAGTGAGTATTTTTAGCCTAGCCCGCTTACTGGATTACCTGTTCACTTATTATCCGGTTTTTATCTGGTCGTATTTCTTTGGTCTCATCGGTGCCTCTGTCTATTATGTGGGGAAGACTATTGATAAGATAACTGTGGGTGTGATTGTCTGGTTCCTTATAGGCACAGCTATTGCAGTCATTGTCACACTCATTCATCCCGGTCATCCGAATGACAACTGGCTTTATCTAATCCTTTGTGGTATAATTAGTATCAGTAGTATGATTTTGCCTGGTCTGTCAGGCTCCTATGTTCTTATCCTTATGGGTAATTACAAACTAATTGTCATTGATGCCATTAATAACCTGGATATGAGAATATTAATACCTTTTGCTGTGGGTGTGGTTGTGGGATTGATTGGTTTTGCACATATTCTCTCTGTTCTGTATAAAAAATACAAAGACCAGACAATAGCCGCTCTGACAGGCTTTATACTCGGCTCATTGTCAATACTCTGGCCATGGAAACATTCTTATGACCTTAACCACCAGCTTATACCAACTGACCGTTTTGGACATCTTCTGCAGAACGCCCATGCAGTTTATTTCAAAAATTATTTACCACACCTGGACAAAACTTTTATCTGGGCAATAATAGTAGCTATTGCTGGTGCTCTTACCCTGATTCTGCTGGAATCTTGGGCTAATAAAAACACAGAAATTTAATTATTCACAGAAAGTTTGTATTTTAACAAAATACGTTTCTAAAACAATTCACCTATGGACAAAGTAAAAATCTTCTGCCTGAACAACAACCTGACTAAAGAATATCCCCCGGGAACCTCCCTCTGGGAAATTGCCCAAGACATGAACATTAAACTAGACTACCCCATTCTGGGTGCCAGGGTTAATAACAAACTCACAGAACTATCGTATAAAGTTTACAGGCCTAAGTTCGTGGAATTCATTGATATAACTAACATTGACGGTCACCGTATGTACCAGCGTTCCCTCTCTTTTGTACTGATGAAAGCTGTGCGTGACCTGTTGCCAGGTGCACGTCTCAAGATCGAACACTCCATATCACAGGGTTTTTACTGCGAAGTAGATAAACCTGATGACCAAAAGCTAAATCCCGAAGAAGTACTGGACATTGCCGAGAGAATGCGACAGATTATCAACGCTGACCTGCCTTTTTATCGTGAAGAAATACCCACACAGCAAGCTATAAATATCTTCGAAGAATACAATCTGCAAGAAAAAGCAAAACTATTCCGCACACGTCCTACACTTTTCACATCCGTATATAAGCTGGACAATCAAATTGACTATTTTTACGGTTATCTGGTTCCTTCGACTGGCTATCTCAAGGTTTTTGACCTGATACCTTATTACGACGGCATGCTGCTACGTTTCCCCACAATGAAAAATCCTGATGAGCTGGGACCAATAATCGAACAACCCAAACTATTCGAAATATTCCGTGAATACAAGAGGTGGGTCGAGATTCTCGGTGTCTCCACAATAGGTAGCATCAACGAAAGAATAAAGCAAGGATATGCCAGTGACCTGATAAAAGTGTCCGAAGCCCTGCACGAGAAAAAAGTGGCAGAAATAGCAGATATGATTGCCAGGCGGGGCGATGTGCGCGTCGTGCTCATCGCAGGACCTTCGTCCTCTGGAAAAACCACTTTTTCCAAACGCCTGGCAATCCAGCTCAAGGTCCTCGGTTATGACCCGGTGCCTATCTCCTTGGACAATTTCTTCGTCAATCGCGAAGACACACCTCGTGACGAAAACGGTAATTATGATTTTGAGAACATCTATGCCCTGGACATAGAGCTCTTTACAAAAGTTATGAACGATCTGATTGCTGGCAATCAGGTAGAACTTCCTAAATTTGACTTCCAGAAAGGCCAGCGCTTTTACAATGGTAAGACAGCCAGGCTCTCAGAGCGAGGCATTATAATCATCGAGGGTATTCATGGCCTTAACCCAATACTGTCCAGAGGCATAGAAGATAAATACAAATTTAAAATCTATGTCTCGGCCCTGACTCAGATTGGTATTGATTACCACAACCGTATCCCAACAACAGACAACCGACTCTTGCGCCGAATGATACGCGACTACCAGTACAGGGGCTACACACTAACCGAAACCTTGCAGCGCTGGCCAAGCGTACGCAAGGGAGAGGAGAAATACATCTTTCCATTCCAGGAAGAGGCAGACGTTATGTTCAACTCTGCCCTATTATACGAATTCAGCGTGCTAAAAAAGCATCTAGAACCTTTGCTCAAAGAAATACCTGAGACAGTTTATGAATACTCAGAAGCAAGACGTCTGCTTAAATTTCTTTCCTACTTCGAACCAATTGGACGTGAAGAAAGGGAGATACCACCAACCTCTATACTGAGAGAATTTTTAAGTGGAAGTGCATTTAAGTATTAAAATAAGCAAAGAGACACAACAACTTTAATATCAGCAAATTAAAAAAACATAAAATTTTCCTTGCACATAAAAAACTATTATCATAAATTTGTATTAAAGAAAAATGTGCATATTAGTTAATGACGGTTGAAGAGAAAATAAACAAAGGATTCGAGCATTTGGTCAATAATTTGGAGACATTGAAGCAAAATTACCAGAGACTTCAAGCAGAAAATCAAGAACTTTTCGAACAGAAACAACAATTACTAAAAACCATAAATCAAAAAGACAAAGAAATAGAAGAACTCAATAAAAAACTGGAAAACTTAAAAATCAGCAACGCTCTTTTAATTCGTGATGGGAACCCAGGTGACACGGAGGACCTGCAAGAGATAAAACATTCGGCCAAAATAAAACTTAACAAAATCATCAAAGAGATAGACAACGCCATAAAAATTTTATCAACTAACGAATTGCAGAAATCATGAATCCTGACGAAAAATTCACCATAACCCTTAACATAGCTGGCGAGGTATTTAAGCCCAAGATTTTTAGACGTGACGAAGAACTGTACCGTATTGCAGAAAAGGAAATTAACAAGATATACGAGACTTTCTCGAGTAAATATGATTTTGATAGGGATCAGCTATTAAGGGCTATTATACTGCAATTCGCTGTTGGCAAAGTCAGGCAAACAAAGGCTCTGCAAAGTATCTTAGGTAGACTGGAAGATATAAACCTTGACCTGGACGAGTTCCTGGAAACATCATAAATCCAGAACTCTAAAGAGTTGAGCCCGCATATTCGGGGCCGGAAACTCAACACTATTGTCATTAGGGTTTGTCTCGTTTTAGCAAGGGCAGGTCCACATTGAGTGGAAAGCCCGACCTAAAACGGCTGCCCTAAACATGTGAGAGCGGGGTTCTCCGTGCCGGATATATGCGGGCTCTTTTTTTATTCTATACGCTCTGTCAAAAAGACTGTAAAGGTGACAATAGTCACTCTATATATTAACCCAAAAAACTGAGAAAAATGAATGCATTATTAGTTATCACCGCATTGATAGTTGGTGCTGGTATCGGACTGGCCATCGGCTATTTTGCCAAAATAAATATACTAAACAAAAAAGCTGAAAAGATTATCCATGACGCTGAAGAAAAGGCTGAGATTATTAAGAAAAACAAACTACTGGAAGCTAAGCAAAAATACCTTGAGCTAAAGGCTGAGCTGGACAAAAAAGTCAAACAAGATACTGAACGACTTAACCAGAAAGAACAGAAACTTCACCAATTCGAGAACACACTAAACCAGAAAAAAGAGGAATTTCAGAAAAGACTGGTACAGTTTGAGCTAAAGAAAAAAGAACTAGCAGCACTCAAGGAAAACCTTACAAAACAGGTCGAAATTGTAGAACAAAAAAGACAGGAACTGGAACAGATTTACAAAGAACAGGTAGAAAAACTCGAGACAATCGCTGGTATGTCCAAAGACGAAGCCAAGCAGCAGCTCATCGAATCCCTCAAAGACGAAGCACGTGCTGATGCTATGGCCTATATTGCCCAGATAGTCGAGGAAGCTAAACTTAATGCTAAGGAACAGGCTAAAAACATTGTAATCAAAGCCATTCAGCGTGTAGGTAGTGAAGTTGCAGCCAACAACTCTATTACCGTATTTCATATCGAAAGCGACGAAATCAAAGGCCGTATCATCGGACGTGAAGGACGTAATATCAGGACTCTTGAATCACTTACTGGCGTCGAAATTATCGTTGATGATACACCAGAGGCCATTGTGCTTTCTAGCTTTGATCCATTCCGTCGTGAGATAGCCCGCTTGTCGCTGCAGCAACTCGTAGCTGATGGCAGAATCCACCCAGCACGTATCGAGGAAATTGTCAATAAGACCAAGCAGCAGTTGGAAGAAGAAATATTCGAAATCGGCAAGCGTGTATGCATTGACCTGGGCATCCATGGCATGCACCCCAACCTGATGAAAATCATCGGTAAGATGAAATACCGTTCTTCTTATGGTCAGAACCTCTTGCAGCACTCAATCGAAACAGCTAAACTAGCAGCCCTGCTGGCCTCTGAGCTGGGATTAAATCCAAAGCTTGCCAAACGTGCAGGTCTGTTACATGACATTGGCAAAGTACCTGAGGAAGACACAGATCTACCACACGCTATCTACGGTATGAAAATAGCGCAGAAATACGGAGAAAAAGAAGAAGTTGCTAATGCAATAGGCGCACACCACAACGAAGTAGAAATGACAAGCATGATTGCACCTATTATACAGGTAGCAGACGCAATCTCTGGTGCACGGCCAGGCGCAAGACGCGAGATTTACGAAAGCTATATCAAACGTCTCGAAGACCTGGAACGTATCGCACTATCCTTCAAAGGCGTGACCAAAAGTTATGCTATACAGGCTGGTCGTGAGCTGCGTGTTATTGTTGGTAGTGACATGGTGGCTGATGCAGACCTGGAAGTGCTTTCTTACGAGATAGCCAAGCGTATCGAAAAAGAGCTTACTTATCCAGGCCAGATCAAAGTTACTGTTATTCGTGAGAAACGATCAGTCAGCTTTGCAAAATAAATTAAACTCGTGCATATACTTACGACAAAAGGCTGCCCAATGGGCAGCCTTTTGTCGTATTGTCTAATTACCAAAAGTTTACGGAAACTTTTAATCCGTAACTTTTCAAATTTTAGACAATAAGTTATCGTGAAAAATCAAGGCTAAGCCTGTGCTGATAAACCATAATACTTTCGATGGCATAGGCTTATTTTTGAATTCATCTTACTTACATGTTTTTGTCCAAATGTAATTATATCAATATTTCTGAATAATCTACTTATTATCAGCAAAAAATAAACATAACATATACAAAGTAAGAAGTTACGGATTAAAACATTTTTTATCAATACAATAATAGGTATCACCCATAATGTCAACAAAGCTGGTTTAATCAGGACACAACAGCCTGGCAGCCAGGAAGGATGATAAAAAGTCTCGAACCTCACTTTGCAACAGGGTAAGATTAAAAAAATAGGCGAAGCACTGTGTGCTCCGCCCTGGCCGGCCCGCAGGGATTCGAACCCTGGACCCCAGGATTAAGAGTCCCGTGCTCTGCCAGCTGAGCTACGGGCCGTGCTCAATGCGATTGCAAAGATATATAATAATTCTTTTTATCCAAACGCTTTTAAAATTTTTTTACTTAGGATACTCTATACGTGCGTGGTAGATGCGGGTGAGTATATCCTTAAAAAATTTGCGCAAAATACTGATTTCCTGAAAAGTCAAATCCGAATTTTCATACTGCCCCATGGCCATCTGTTTGTCTATAATACTATCTACCAGATTGCTTATTTTTCCTTGATTTATATTTTTAATGGCTCTAGAAGCAGCTTCAAGAGAATCTGCCATCATCACAATAGCTGTCTCCTTGCTGTATGGTTTAGGTCCTGGATATGTGAAATCCTTGAGGTCATCTTCCCGATCTGGATATTTTTTAATGTACATCTTATAAAAATACTGGATAACCATTGTTCCATGATGTGTACGGATAAAATCGATTATCTGCTTTGGTAATTTATGACGCCTGGCCATCTCGACTCCAATGGTCACATGTTTGAGAATAATTTGTGCACTTTCTTTGAAATCTAGCTTATCGTGCGGATTATAACCACTTATCTGGTTCTCAATAAAAAACAAAGGAGCATGCAATTTACCAATATCATGATAAAGCGCTCCAACCCTGGCTAGAAGTGAATTAGCATTAACTTTATTAGCAGCAGCCTCTGCAATATTAGCCACCTGAAGTGAATGATGAAAAGTACCAGGCGCCTTCATCGAAAGCTCTCGCAACAGCTTATTATTTGTATTAGATAGCTCTATGAGGGTCAGGTCAGAAAGAAAACCAAACAACCTCTCAAACCCATAAATCAAAGGATAAGCTAACAAAAGCAGCAGGGCATTAATAGCAAAGTAAACAAAATACTGCCAATTAATCGCCTGCAAACTTCCCTCCTGAGTCAGACCAATACCTAAATAAAGTATTGACAATGCAAGGAACACCCCGGCTGCAGAAGTATATAGCTGCCCACGTCTGCTCAACTGTGACAAACTGAAAATAGCCGCATAGCCTGAAACAAACTGTAAAATAACAAATTCGAAACTATTAGGCGCATAAAACCCAATTATAAACACAATTGTCAGGTGCATAAACAAAGCCAAACGCTCATCAAAAAATACCTTGACCATTATTGGCACAATCGCCAGCGGAAAAATGTAAATATTAAACACATTATTGCTAATAATGTAACTGGAAAGACCGATAATAAGCACTGTTAGTAATAGGAAAAAGCTCACATCCTTAATATTAGACAAAATTCTGGGCTTATAATTGTAAATGAACAAAACAGTTGAGATAAGCAATATAAAAACGATTATAGCATTTCCCAACAACAGGAAGTTCTTAGAACCCAGCAGGTTAGATTTTTCATATTCTTTTTTAAGCGACATAAGGATGCGATATTTTTGCAAGTCCACAACCTCACCCTTGGAAATAATTTTCTCTCCTGCCTGCACAAATCCCATAGTCTCTGAAATATTAGACAAAGCTGTCTGCTTGAGGAGCTCTGTCTTCCGTTCATCCAGTATCAGGTTTGGCTTTATATACTGGTTCAGATTTATGCTTTTGAAAAAATTAATCACATAGCTGTGCTTTGGATCCTGTTTTGCCCACAGGTCCAGAGTCTTCCTAATGTACTCATAAGCAGACTTCAATGTAAACACCTCAGAAACACTATAAGTTTTGGCAATACCATCACGAAAAACAACTATGAGCGAAACATCCTCCGGGTAAGTTGTTACCCTCTGTAAATCAAAGAAATCGTACACACCTTTAGAATAAATTTGATGCAACACTTCCTGCAACTGCGCGAAATATCTATCAAAGGTAGATTTGCGTGGACGGGGGACACTGTGGCGGTAATTATAGTCCTTAACACGCAGAACAGAATCTTGTTTCTTGTAATTCAACCATTCATTCTCATAATCCTGAATAAATTGTGGAATTACAGACTTCTCAATATCCTCATTATAAACAAAATAAGGCTTTATATAATGCTCAATACTATCCCTCTCTTTCTGTATTTCCTCAGGCAATTTGTATATGGGAAAATCAAATGATGCAATCAGATCCTCATGCTGCCAAGGCTTGCCTTTCTGAAATTCAAAACGGAATCTCCTCTCCTGGGGTAGAAAGCTCACTATTAAAATATAAGCGATGGTAAAAAGAATAACATTTATTATTTGACGTTTATATTTTTTAACAAACTTTGAGACACGGGCAAAAAAATCTTTCTCATTCGCCTCGTTACTAAGATTTTGCTCATCACTCAGAATCTGGTCAATATCTTTTTCCATGATTATTTTCTTATTATTTTTGATTTTTTTTATTTTAAAAATATAGCAATTTTACAATGAAAAGTATATATTTGAAGTTACAAAATAATATAAAAAAATAAATATCATGAACATAACTGAAAAAATTCAAAGCCTCAGAAAACAGAAAAAATGGTCAGTTGCAAGACTGGCTCGTGAAGCTGGTATTCCTACAGTAAGTCTGAGGGCAATGTTAGCCCGCCAGGATCCCAATGCTTATAACGTAAAGAACCTTATAAAAATCGCAAAAGCACTGGGAGTAAGTGTATCATACCTGACACAGGAAGATACAGAAGACTCCAAACCTAAAATCTCAGTCGAACAAAAGAACCAGCTTCTTGAAGAATTCGGCAAAATGATAGACAAATTTTTTAAAGTAGAAGGAGAAGAAAATGAACAACAGATCTAAAGGACTTATTACTTTACTCTGGCTTTTGGTCTGTTATATTACATCTTTTGCCCAAAATATAAACATCGACTCTCTTAACAGTCACAATGCCTATCGCGTAGGAGAGAAACTCATTTACGAAGTCCGTTACAAACTTATAAAAGGGGGTGAAGCCTCTCTTTCACTGGACCTTTTTCAGAATGGCAAAGATTACGTTTATTATGCGCGGGCAGATGCCCGGACCACTGGTAGTGCCAGAATGTTTGCCAAAATACATGATACTTATGAGACTTATTTTGATATGTTTTCCGGGTATCCTGTCCGAGCTACACGCACTATCCAGGAAAACCATTATTGGTATTACAACGACGTAATTTTCAATCAAGATAGCGGTTATGTTTGGAGTATGAGAAGTGGTGTAAAACAAGTACCAACACCTATACTGGATTTTTTGTCAGCATTCTTTTTTGCCCGTAAATATCTGTTTAACAGAGAATTCAAAAAAGGCCAGATAATAAATCTTACTACATATTTTGAGGACCGTATCTTTCCTTTGAAAATCAAGTATAAAACAACAAAACGTATACGCACCAGGTTTGGTAAAGTAGAAGCCTTGCTATTTGTGCCTGCTCTTGAAGCACAGGACAACCCATTTAAAAAAGAGGATGATTTGCAGATTTATTTCTCAAATGATGGTAACTATATCCCTCTCAAGGTCAAAATGAAAACACCTTTTGGTAGTGTCAAAGCAGAGCTAATAAACTATGAGAACTTGAATTATCCTTTTGGAATGAAAACTGCTCAAAACGAGCAGGATAATTAAAGCTGCAAAGCCCAGAATGTTATATCATCGCGCTGCTCTTCATCTTTCATACAATAATCAAGGTATGTGACAAGGGTCTCTTTCTGTTTCGCCAGTCTCTTGTCTTTCATCTCACGTATTAAATCCAGTAAACGCAGTGTCCCTATTTTTTTCTTTATAAAGGAGCAGTATTGGTCTGTTATGCCGTCTGTAAACATATATAAAATTGTGTTTTCTGGGACCTCTATTGTGTAATCTGTGAAAGTCTTGATCTTTTCACGCTTAAAAAGGTCCTGGCCTATGGAAAAACGATCAGTCTTAATAAACTCTATGTCCTTCTGACCAGGAATATAGTAAACCAGAGGTCTTTTAGCTCCTGAGAAAGTTATCTCAAATGTTTTGTCTGGTTGTCTTTTTATTCTCAGCAGAATCATATCCAGCCCTGCAAGAGTGTCCTCCTCATCAGAATTACCCAGAATGTCAACTATCATTCGATCCATTTCTGTAAGAACAGCAGATGGTTGCTTGATGTCTTTCATAAAAATTATCTCATCCAGTAGACGCTCACTGATCAAAGACATAAAAGCTCCAGGAACACCATGACCAGTACAGTCCACTATAGCTGTATAAAAAACATTGTGGTCTTCCTCCTCCTGGACTATCCAGTAGAAATCACCCGAGACTGTCTGTAATGGCCTGAAAATCAGAAAATAATCCTTTGCCAATGAACGAATATATTCATCCTTTGGCATTATAGACCTCTGGATTATACGCGCATAGTCAATAGAACTTCGAATAATATTATTCTGATTCTCTATTTGTTCTTTCTGGTTTGCCAGGATCTCATGCTGTGCCACGAGCTCTTCATTCTTTTTCTCTATCTCATAAGTGGCGAGCTTAATCTTGGTAATATCCGAATCCAGGGCTATTATGCGCGTTACCTGACCATCAGGCCCAATAACTGGTGTTAAGGTTGTCTGGGCCCATATATAACTTCCATCACCTTTTTTAAAATAATTATCAAAAATAACAGGTTGCTTCTCTGTGCGGCATTTCTCGAGAAACTTTATAATCTGTTCAGGTGCCAGTGTTATTATTTCATAGATTTTCTTTCCAATGATTTCGTGCTTTTTAAAGCGGTATTTAGTCTCTACAGCATCATTAACCCACTCTATAGTACCATAAGGGGTGAGGATATAAATTACATTATCTGCTTTACTAGCTGCCAATGACACCTTCTCTAGCTCATAATTAACTACTTTCAGCTCCTCAGCCTGATTGGTAATCAGCCGATTAGCTTCTTCGAGCTGGCGATTTTTCTCTTTTATTGTCTTGAGTGTGAAATAAATACCCAGAATGATAAAAACAAACAAAGCCGCAAGTAAAACCAGTGCAAAGATACTACGCCGCTGTGCTATTACACGTTGCTGGTATTGGTTTAACTCATGTTCTTTCTGTACTAACTGCTGCCTTTTCAGTTCAATATTTTTTAATAAATCATTATAAATCTGCCTTTGTGCATCAATCCCTTTTTTCAACTCCTGAATCTGCTTTTGTTTGCCTGCAATTTCTTCGTTTTTAGCTATTAAATACCTCTCTCTTTCGCTTATTACTGCCCTCAGACTGTCCAGCGTCCGCCGTTCGAATATAAAATCCTCCTTCATCTTCTCCAGCTGCGACTGCAATGAAGAAATTTGCTTTTGACGTTCCTGTATATCACGTTTCTGTAACTTGATAATATTTATCTGGGAATCAATAATTACAGATAAACTATCAAGACGAGCCTGCTGAAAAGCCAATTGCTGCCTCAGAAGCTGGCTCTCATGCTCCATCTCTTTATAAACATTGTAAATATCCAGCTGACTGCCTCCAAGCACCAATAGCTCACGGTTTACTGTCAGACCCGAAGCTTTTGCATTCTGCTCATTTAGAATAAAATAAACACGACCTTCTTTTTTATAAAAATTAATCATTGAATAAATGAGCTTCTGTGCTTCATCTGTAACTATAAGAATAGGATACTCAGAGAGTTTCCAGTAAAAATCATGTAATCGGGGATTCAGGTCTGGGGCTACATAAACAATCTGGGGATGTCTAGATAAAATTTGATCAAGATCATCTGACTGCAAAACATCTAATGGCTTGCCATGAATAATTTTACTTTTTTTTATTAAATTTAGATTATCAAATAATTCTTTATTTTGTCCAAGAATGGCTATCTTAAATGTGTCGATCTCATTTATATTAGGCCAGTTAATATTTATAGCAAAATTATAGATATAACTAGCTTCAATCTGTGCTTCTGTTAATTGCTGCGAATACGTACTTTTACTAAAAATAATTATTGCTAAAAATATAACTATGAAATTAAACAGTAGTTTCATCCTCGTTTTACTCCTCGTCCTAATGTTTACAAATATACAAAAAATTTCTGCACAAAATGTTGATACAGTTAACATTTTTAATTATACAATTGCAGATCTGGTTAATATGAGGATCAAATCATTCCTTCCTGATTCTAGCTATTACATGAATAATATCCCTTATATTACTCAAGTAATAACAGAAGATGAAATAAAAAGCTGCGGATCCACAGATTTAATGGAGCTTTTGCGTTATATGAGTGGTATTGACTTTGGGACAGATGTTATTGGCCAAAGCGGTATCATTGTTAATGGTATATGGGGGCATGAGGGCAAAGTTCTGATTATGATTGATGGAATACCACTGAATGAATTTATGTTTGGCAGCACACAATTCGGTTATCACTACCCATTGGATAATGTGGAAAAAATCGAGATTATACGCGGCTCTGGTTCTGTGCTTATAGGAACTTTTGCCGAAATAATGGTTATTAATATCATCACAAAAAGTGGAAATAAAATAAACGGTGTGCAAGCATGGTCAGACATTGGTATAGGCAGCAAAAAGAATCCTTTTTACCAAAATTATGCTCTCAGTGTAGGCAAGGCTGTTTCAAAAAATTTCAATGTTTCAGCTTTTGGTAGACTATCCCGTGGCTATCGTAGTAACTTCGATTATACAGACATATACGGAGATAGCTTTAATCTTACAGAAAATAAACTTAATGACTTATTCGCCACTTTAAAAATCCAATACAAAAATCTCAGCATAGCTTCAATCTATGATAATTATCAAACCACAAGCCGGGACTATTTTATAAATATTCTCTCCAGAGCCTATCCAAAAAATTTTACTACTTATGCCACAATAGTAGATTACAAACAAAAATTATCAAAAAAAACAAATCTCAAATTCAACATTTTGCTCAAACACGAAAAACCATGGGTGAGTCCATTGATGGGTAGTCTAAGCGATACTCTTTACTATCCTTTAATACAAGAAGTTACGACAATATACCCCAAAACTGTTCTAACATTTTACTTCACTCCTCAGCTGCGATTAAGTTTTGGAGGAGATATGATTTTTAACAAAGCTTTTGACAAATCACCCGGAACGTCGAATTATTTCTGGAATGGAAAACCTCAGGTCCAAAATTCAACCTATGCTCAATTTGCCGAGCTATATTTCTCTAAAAACAACAACCTGACAATGAGCCTGGGTGAAAGAGCCGAATATAACCCTATTTACGGATCAGTCTTTTTGCCTCGTGTAGGTATTAGCAAACGCTTCTCTGACAAAATTATTTTCAAATACACTTATGACAAATCTTTCAGACCTCCTACTATTGCTAATATTACTTACAACATCCCCCTTTCCCTACAGCGAAAATATCCTTTAATACGACCAGAAATAACACATTATTTCAACGCAATACTCACCTTTCTTTTTAACAAAGCTTCGTTTTCTATAAGCACGTTTTATATTGACTCTAAAAATGCAATAACATACTTCCTGGACAGCCAGGGTAACGAAGGATATGCAAATGTAGCCCATCTGTCAACAGATGGTTTCTCCATGCAATTCAATTACTTATTATCAAAATTTTACCTTAAAGCTTACCTCGATTTCCAGCATGCAGCCAATTATGACACATTACAACTCTATTACATAGACCCCAAAGACAAAACTTATCTGGGGACCAGCAGTAAGCTGGGGATTTGCCTTAGATATAAGGTTACAGAATGGCTTACTTTCAAAAACAACCTACTGGTAATTGATAGAAAAAAGGGTTATTACCACTTTGACCCTGTAAGCCAGACACTTATAGGCAAAACTTTCCCTGCTACTTTTATCCTCTCACCTGGCATATATGTGGACTGGAAAAATTTACATGCTGGCATTTTTGCTTATAATCTGCTTAATCAAAAAGATTATCTAATACAACCTTACCGTGGATGGCATGCACCATTGCTAAATCGTGGCAGAGTCATTTATTTTTCTCTCCAGTACAAGTTTAATTTTTAACTTTGCCCAAAAAAACGAAAATGAACTTACCCAGAATATACATTAAAGCCGAAAAGCAAAAAGCTCTATACAACCGTCACCTATGGCTCTTCAGTGGCGCTATTGACCGGCAGGACCCAGCGCAGAATGGAGATATTGTACAGATTCACCTTGCAAACGGTAAACTAATCGGTTATGGCTTCTTTGTAGACGGACCTAGCATAAAAGTTAAAATCTTTGAACATACACAGAGTGCCATTGATGTGCTCTCTTATGACTATTGGCGAAAAAAAATCTTCAGTGCATACAGCCTGAGAAAAAATCTGCTAGAAATAACCAATGGCTTTAGACTGGTTTATGCTGAGGGTGATTTTTTACCTGGGATAATTATAGATGTTTATGATAAAATAACTGTTATTCAGACATATCATCGTGGTATTGACAGGATTTTTGACCACATTACAAAAGCTCTCACAGAACTTGGCTTTGAATATCTTTATGTCAAAAAAGTAGCCCAAGGCTCACAACTTCCATTGGGATGGGTGGATAAAGAAGCTGATACACAAACGATTATCCACGAATATGACATCAAATTCCTCATAGACATCGAGCAAGGGCAAAAAACAGGCTTTTACCTTGACCAGAGAGACAATCGCCGTCTAATTGAGCGTTATAGTACGGACAAAAATGTGCTAAACCTGTTCTCATACACTGGAGGCTTTAGCCTCTATGCCTTGCGCGGAGGAGCTCGGCTAGTGCATTCGGTCGACCAGTCCGCTTCTGCCCTCGATCTGGCACAAAAGAATGTAGAGATCAACGGCTTTGACTCTTCACAGCATGAAATATTTGCCCAGGACTGCTTTGAGTTCATGGATCAGAGCCCAGACAATTTATACGACCTGATAGTCGTTGACCCTCCTGCTTTTGCCAAATCCAAACAAAGTATCCCCAATGCTGTGCGTGGCTACAAAGAAATAAACAAGCGTGTGATGCGAAAAATAAAACAGGGAGGAATAATCTTCACATTTTCATGCTCACAGAGAATAGAACCACAACTATTTAGAAAAACAATCTTTAGCTCAGCAGCTGATGTAGGCAGAAACATACGTATAATCCACCAATTGTCGCAAGATATTGACCATCCCGTAAATATTTTCCACCCAGAGACCGAATACCTCAAAGGCCTGGTACTGTTTGTGGAATAAATTTTTAAATTACATTTTATTTTTTTAACAAATACTATCAATCCCAGAAATATTCAGGGACTGAAAAGATGGTCCACATCAGAAATCTAATTTAGAATAATTATAAAATAATAATTATTTGTATCTAATAATTTTTATTATTATTTTGTTTGTAGTTATTCTTTCTACAAACATAAACATTACAATCATGCTAAACAAAATCGACTGTCCTTATTCAAGGGAAAATTTCAAACACACTACACTTGGTGGTAGTATGCTCACCAGATGGTGGCCCAATGCACTCAACTTGCGTCTATTGCATCAAAATCCAGCAGAACTTAGACCTACAAATCCAGATTTCATCTATAAAGAAGAGTTCAACAAATTAGATTATGCTGCCCTGAAACAAGATTTAAAAAAACTAATGCGTCAATCACAGGATTGGTGGCCAGCAGACTATGGTCATTATGGTCCTCTTTTCATAAGAATGGCCTGGCACTCGGCAGGTACATATAGAATTATGGATGGAAGAGGCGGCGCAAGCTCGGGTAATCAAAGACTGGCCCCTGTTAACAGTTGGCCGGATAACATAAATCTAGACAAAGCCCGCAGACTACTATGGCCTATTAAAAAGAAATATGGCAACAAAATTTCCTGGGCAGACCTGATGATCCTGGCTGGTAATGTTGCACTCGAGTCTATGGGCTTCAAAACCTATGGCTATGCAGGTGGCCGTGTTGATATCTGGGAACCAGAAGAAGATACATACTGGGGTTCTGAGACACAATGGCTTGGAAATGAAAGACAAGATGACAAAGGCAACCTCGAAAAACCCCTGGCTGCCTTTCACATGGGACTTATTTATGTTAATCCAGAAGGCCCGAATGGCGAGCCTAATATCCTGGAATCTGCTAAACAGATTAGAGAAAGTTTTGCGCGCATGGGAATGAACGACGAAGAAACCGTTGCTTTAATTACAGGAGGTCATACTTTTGGCAAAGCGCACGGCATGGCAGACCCATCCAAGCATCTGGGTCCAGAACCCGAGGCTGCACCACTTGAAGACCAGGGTCTGGGATGGAAAAACTCCTATGGTACTGGCAAAGGGAAAGACACAATTACTAGCGGTCTGGAAGGGGCCTGGACTCCCACCCCAATACAATGGGATAATAGCTTTTTGCGTATCATGTTTAAATACGACTGGAACTTAGAGCGCAGCCCAGCAGGAGCATGGCAGTGGGTTGCAGTCAACCCAGACCCGGAAGATATGGTCCCCGACGCTCATGACCCACAGAAAAAGCACAAACCTTTTATGCTTACCACTGACTTGGCTCTCAGGTACGACCCTGGCTATGCCAGAATAGCAAAACGCTTCCTGGAAAATCCAGACCAGCTCGGGAAAGCTTTTGCACATGCCTGGTTTAAGCTCACACATAGGGATATGGGACCAAAATCACGCTATCTTGGACCTGAAGTACCAAAAGAAGATCTTATCTGGCAAGACCCTCTGCCAGAAGTTGACTTTGATCTGATTGACCAGCACGATATTAAGGAGCTAAAGAAAGAAATCCTTTCCTCAGGCCTGGCTATACGTGAACTTGTTTATACGGCCTGGTCTGCAGCATCAACCTTCAGGGCGTCTGACAAAAGAGGTGGAGCTAATGGTGCTAGGATCAGACTGGAGCCACAAAAGAATTGGGAAGTAAATATGCCTGATAAATTAGAAAAAGTTCTCTCTGTGCTTTCACAAATCAAGGATTCATTCAACAGCAGGCAGAAAGGAAACAAACGTGTAAGCCTGGCAGATCTCATTGTACTGGGCGGCAATGCTGCTGTAGAAGCTGCGGCAAAAAAGGCTGGATCGGACATTGAGATAAATTTTATTCCAGGACGTGTGGATGCCACACAGGAACAGACAGATATACGCTCCTTTAACTACCTCGAGCCTGTTGCCGATGGTTTTAGAAACTATCTTAAAAAAGGTTGCCAATTCCCTGCAGAACAAGCACTTATTGACAAGGCCAACCTACTGTCACTATCTGTACCTGAGATGACAGTACTTATAGGAGGTATACGTGCTTTAGGCGCTGTGTTTAATTACAGTGACTTAGGTATACTTACTAATCAAATAGAAGTACTAACAAACGAATTCTTCATCAGCCTTCTGGACATGAACACGGTATGGAAAGCCATTGATGGCGAATCACAAATTTATGAAGGTTTTGATCGCGAAACAGGTAATAAAATCTACACAGCCACAAGGGTGGACCTTGTTTTTGGTGCTAATTCACAGCTAAGGGCACAGGCAGAATTCTATGCACAAGATGACAACCGGGAAAAATTCATCTCTGACTTCATAGCAGCATGGAACAAAGTAATGAATCTGGACAGATTTGACGTCAAATGGTGGTAAATACTTTTCTACAAAAAAGAGGCTGCTTTTCAGGCAGCCTCTTTTTCATTTCTAGCCCAAACAAGTCGGGGTGGCGGGATTTGAACCCGCGACCTCTACGTCCCGAACGTAGCGCGCTAACCTGACTGCGCTACACCCCGAGTCATTACTTACTACTTTGTGTGACAGCAAACCGTGTGTTTCGAAAATTTTTCCATCGATCAAACACCTGGGGATTCAGGATAAATCCTTCGCCCATTTTCGAGCGTGGCATATAAATCCTTGTCACATGCTCCAGATAATGCACAGCATTGTTCAAATCAGGTTCAATGTATAATGTATCATGTGTAATTGGGTCTATTGAAACCACCCGTGCACCCTGGTGCTGGC
>JALVRO010000300.1 GCA_027031265.1 Bacteroidales bacterium
CCGTACAAAAAATGAAAGACGGCTACAACTCACAAGCCAAGGACATAATAGCAGCCATAGGCCCTGCCATTGGACCGTGCTGCTACAATGTAGGCGAAGATGTTTTTGAGGCATTTAAATACACACTGGCTAGGAAAGCAAATGATTTTTTCACCACAAAAAATGGAAAACTTTACCTTGACCTGTGGGAAAACAACCATTACCAGCTGCTACAAGCCGGAATACCAGAGTCTAATATCGATACCCTGGCAATATGTACATCATGTAACAATGACAAATTCTTTTCAGCACGCCGTGGAGACAAAGGTAGACAAATAGCAGGTATAATGCTAAAAGCTTCTGACAATGGCTGAGCCTGAAAAAATATGGACCGACGAACTAAACAGCTTTCGCATCTTCCTCAAATATGAAAAAAATCTTGCAAATAACTCTATCAAAGCCTATCTACAGGACGTCTCACGCCTCATGCAATATCTGCTGGATATCAAACAAAAAAAAATTAGCCCTTATGAGGTAGAAATGAAAGATATCCAACAGTTTCTCTGGTATCTTTACGAAATGGGTGTCAGTGAGCGCACACAGGCACGTATGATTTCTGGCATCAAAGGTTTTTATAGATTCCTGATTAACAGCGATGCCATGGCGCACAATCCCACAATATTAATAGAAACACCCAAATTCCAACGAAAATTACCAGAGGTCCTCACTGTCGAAGAAATTGACATTATGATCAATGCTATTGACCTGAATACCAAACACGGCCAGCGCAACCGTGCCATAATCGAGACTCTTTACAGCTGCGGCCTACGTGTCTCTGAGCTTGTAAACCTCAAAATATCAGACCTTTTCTTTGACGAGGGCTTTGTGCGTATCACAGGAAAGGGCAACAAGCAACGCCTGGTACCTATAAGCCAGCGGGCCATTGACGAGATTAACACATACCTGATAGACTACCGTCCACTATATCCCGTAAAACCACAGCACACAGACATTCTATTCCTTAATAACCGTGGACAGGTCCTCACACGCAACATGGTTTTCCTGATCATAAAAAAAGCTGCTGCCCGTGCTGGTATACAGAAAAAAATAAGTCCGCACACGCTTCGCCATAGTTTTGCGACACATCTTATCGACGGCGGTGCGGACTTACGCTCTGTCCAACAAATGCTTGGCCACGAATCAATACTGACCACTGAAATTTATACACACATTAGCAAAGAACATCTTCGCGAAACCCTGCTGCTCTATCACCCACATTCCAGGGTAAGAAACAGCAAATAAACAGCTTTAGAAAGAACTATTCATCTTGCGCAAAAACTCTGCATTGTCGCGTGTATCACTCATGTGCTCCTGCAGGAACTGCATAGCCTCCTGTGGCGTCATATCTGCCAGCAGCGAACGGCGCAATACCCACACACGGTTGAGTGTCTCCTGATCCAGCAGTAATTCCTCATGACGGGTACCCGAAGCATTAATATCAATAGCAGGGAATATACGCTTATTAGCCAGCTTACGGTCAAGCACAAGCTCCATATTACCAGTACCCTTGAATTCCTCAAAGATAACTTCGTCCATCTTGGAACCTGTGTCAATCAAGGCAGTGGCGACAATTGTCAATGAGCCGCCATTCTCGATATTACGTGCAGCCCCGAAAAATTTCTTTGGTTTCTCGAGTGCTGTAGCTTCCATACCACCGGAAAGAACACGGCCGCTAGATGGTGTAATCGTGTTATAAGCACGTGCCAGTCGTGTGATAGAATCGAGCAATATAACCACATCATGTCCCACTTCGACCAGACGCTTGGCTTTCTCGATAACCATCTCAGCCACTTTGACATGATGGTCTGCTGGCTCATCAAAGGTAGCTGAAATAATCTCTGCTCGGTGGACACTATTTTTCATGTCTGTGACCTCCTCTGGACGCTCGTCCACGAGCAGCACGATCAAGTAAACCTCAGGATGATTGTCAACAATAGCATTTGCCAGCTCCTTTAGCAAGAATGTTTTACCAGTCTTTGGCTGTGCAACAATCAGTCCACGCTGGCCCTTACCAATAGGTGCAAACAGATCTATCACCCTCATTGATAGGTTGTTGTGGCCATTACCTGTGAGATTAAACTTCTCATTCGGGAAAGTAGGTGTGAGAAAATCAAAGGCCACACGCTCGCGCACAACGTCCGGGTCCTTACCACAAACGCGTTCTACCTTGATGAGCGGGAAGAATTTCTCGTTATCTTTAGGCGGACGTATGCTACCACAGACAGTATCACCAGTTTTCAGGCCAAAACGCTTGACCTGTGACATAGAGACGTATATATCATCTGGTGAAGGGAAATAGTTGTAAGCAGCCGAACGCAGAAAGCCATAACCTTCATTTTCTATAATCTGCAGCACACCACAATTGCGTATAACACCAACATCGTCAAATATACGATTATTCTGCTGCTCGTACTGGCGTTGCTGGCGCTGCTGCTTGTTCTGGTAATATTTTTTCTGCTGTTGCTGGGCTTGTTGTTTTTGTGGCTGTTGTGTCGCTCGAGCCTGCTGTTGTTTTTGCTGGGGTTGTTGCTGGCTCAGCTGAGGTTGTTGCTTTTGGGCCTGGCGTTCTGTTTTAGTCTCCTGTGCTTTTTTCTCTGGCTCTTTGACAGCCTGCACCTTACTTTCTGTAGTTTTAGACTCCTCCTTAGCAGGTTTCTTCTCCTTTTTTTGCTTGTTTTCAGAAATTTTTGACGAAGAGGTTGTAGTCCCGCTTATCTTTGTGTCAACGTTGGCTATCAGCTCTTTAGCCTCATCAAGAACTTGCTGTGCATCCTTGACCACTTCTTTTATTTTCTCTGATTCGGGTTTGGTCTCTTCTTTTTTGTCTATTTTATGCCTGGCCTCAGTAGATTTTTGTTTTTTCTTCTCGATTATTTTTTCGCTTTCGAGGAGGGAGGAGACATCCAGGATCTTGTAAATCAAGTCTTTTTTTCTGAGAGTCGAGATACCCCTGATACCCAGCTCTTTGGCAATAGTTTTAAGTTCTGCTAATGTTTTTTCTTGCAACTGATTAAGATGATACATGGAATAGTCCTTTTTATTTTGTGAGATAAGAATTTGCTT
>JALVRO010000301.1 GCA_027031265.1 Bacteroidales bacterium
GCTATAGACTCAATGGGATTGCCATAGCGATAGGTAATAATGGTAATCAAACGGCCATCAGGAGCATACTCAAAGACCTGTCCATGAATGTAATTATTTCTGTATTGTACCTGTCGCCACAATTTGCCATCAGGAAAATAAAAATATCCAGGTCCCTCACGTTTTCCATCCACGTATAAGACTTTGGACTTTATGGTATTTGCCTTATAGCCACTATCCAGGCGTGTGTAATATGTGTAATACCATCCATTTTTCTTGCCCAGATAATATGTGATTTTCTTTGTGGTGTCTCCATGCTCATCATAAAATATCCACGTGCTATCGAGCAGAAAATTACGCCTATTTCCCTCAGATTTTTTCTTTCCATCTGGATAATAATTTATCCAGTAGCCATCTGGCTTGCCATCACGCATGTATCCTTCACTGGACTTGACTCCATTAGGATAATAAAAAACATTGTATCCATTGGGATTGGTTTTATTTGTACCAACTTGCGCCCAAATCCCTGATAAACAAAATATTATAAAACTAATTATTAGCAAACCTCTAGTCATAGTAATTAATTTTTTGAATAAAAGCTCCTTGGGTATTTACGTCATGTGCCTTTAGATGTAAACTGTCAGCCTGTCTCAGCCATGCCTTTGTGCGCCAGGCACGACACGAAGACAGGAAAATTATTTGTTTAAAGTTAAAAAATTCTCCCGGTTCATTCATGTGAGTATAAACATTATTAGCAATAAGAAGAAAATCAACAGGCAGCTTTCGCCCTGGCTCCTTGTCCATAATCTTTCGATCTGTGAGTAATAAAGCTTTTTTGTTAATAAAACTAATAGCCTGACGACTGATTATCAATTCTTTACCCAAATATTTCATACTATCTGACACTTGCACCACCTCTGCCTCGGGTAAATGCGCAAACCGCCAATAAGGTAAAACGTTCTGCTCAATAATTTGATTGTTCACACCCGTGTCCACCAGCAGGACATTTGTTGTTGGAGAGATAAAATTAACCACACTATGCCCTGGTATATTATAAACAATCATACGAGGAGGAAGGGTCAATGAAAATTTATTAACCAGATTAATCATAAAAAACAATAATCCCCCTGTGATAAAAACAAAAAAATATCCTCTCTTCCGCATAGCGAAAAATAGCACAAAGCCAGCCACCAACAGGTAAAGTAAAATCATCTGGGATAAAGAGATAAAAACATTCGTCGAAGAGGCACCGGGTAATGATTCTGTGATATTTATTGCCCACAACAGGATTTTTACAAAAAACTTCAAAGCTCTGGCCACAAGCGCTGCAATTGCAGTAAAACGTGCTATGGCAAACAAAAACAAAGCAAGGTAGAGAATAATACCAGCCAGCGGGATAGCAAACAAATTCGTGAGCAAAAAATAATTGGGAAACTGGTGAAAAACATAAATCCCTATCGGCATAGTACCAATTTGGGCAGCAACAGACACACTTATCAGGGACCAGATGCGGTTTAGAGGCACAGGTAATCTTATCAGATTATTGATCAGTGGATAAACAGCAACAATGGAGACCACAGCCAGGTATGACAACCAGAAACCCACAGCAAACAAATCAGCAGGGAAAAACATTAGCAGAAAAAAAGCCGAAGCAGCTAATGAGTTGTAAATATTAGGTTTATGGTGAATCACATAAGACAGACTAATAACAGAAAACATAAAAGCCGAACGCCTTACTGACGGCGAAAAACCTGTAATCAGGGCAAAAGACCACAGCACAAAAAGAATAACAAACAATGCCAGCCACCTGTATCTGGATCGCATCACACGGCCAAAGACAATCATCAAAACCCCAAACAAAATACCCACATGCAAGCCTGACACAGCCAGGATATGCATTGCACCACTACGGGAGAACTTTCTCAGCGTCTGTCTATCCAGAGCCTGACGGTATCCGAGTGTAAGCGCTGCCAGTATTTTATACTCAGTTCCTTTTATACCAAAAAAGCGATAAATTCTGAGCAACCTTGCCCTTAACCTGCTTGCCCACAATATCGGCTTACTACCACCTCCTGTTCCTATGAGCTTAACATGACCAGTATCAACAAAACCAGTGTAATAAATACCCTTATGCCTCAAATAATTCTGATAATCAAACTCAAAGGGATTTCCCAGATTCCGCACCTCCCTGGCCTGGGTGATAAACAATATACTATCACCATAGTTCAATTCCCTTGTTAAAACACTAGACCGCATACTGACCAAAACATTAGCCTTCAAGGGTTTGAGCTTATTACTATCAACCATTGCTACAAGCCTTACCTCTGCCTGTGTAACCTTTTGTCTCAGGCGGGGAGTAGTCCTCACAACACCAAGATATACCCTTTTGCCCGGAGGTAAAAGAGACCTGGGAGGTATGGCCATATCTATGGTCTTTAGCCCGAAAACAAAGATCATCGAATATACAGCAATATGCCTCAGAATACTATGACTTGACAAAATTGCAACTAACAGGAAAAATAAACACAACAGGACAAAAAGCAATGTGGGAATACCCAGGTGCAGTGTATCTCCAAGAAATATACCAAGCATTAAAAACAATGCAAGTGGCAAAAAAGGATAACGGGCAAAGATGCTGTGTCTTTGCCTCAGAGTAAAGATAATATCCTGAATGTTTGGCATAAAAGCTATATTGAAAGACACCAAAGACTAACCCACAGGAAACTTATTTAAGAAAGGGCTTAAAACAAGATACAAACTGGCCTTTATGAGAATTACTTAACAGCTTTTTAACAATTTAATCACTCTTCCAACACAATCAATAACAACACATTACAAAAGAATTTCACAACCTACATTATAATTTGTCAAAGCGTCTGCGAAATGGCTTTTTGAAACGTGGAAAACGCCTGTACTTGGACCACAGCTTGGGCTCTATAGGACGAATAAACAAATTCTTTAACCACGCCAGCCCTATACCAAAAACAGATGGTATTCTCACTGCCAGTCCAAATATTCTGAACACCAACTTCTCTCCAACATCAGGCAAGCCCTGTTTTACAAAATCACGGCGATTGGCCAGCAACAAATCAGGCAATGGAATCTTCACAGGACACACCT
>JALVRO010000302.1 GCA_027031265.1 Bacteroidales bacterium
TCCGTGGCGGTTCGTGGATACAGCATAAACGCCTGGTAGCCAGTACTACCCTTAAAATGCTACGACAAGGCACAAAACACAAATCTTCAGAGAAAATCTCCCAGCTACTTAACTATTATGCAGTAAACTATAGAACAGGTACAGGAGACCATCACAGCCGCATCTCACTTGTCCTGCTCAGGAAACATCTGGAGCCTGTATTAGAGCTAATCAATGAATTGTTAACCGAGCCTTCATTCCCTGAGCATGAACTTAGGATAAACCTGGCTAACCGCAAACAGGAATATCTAATCGATTTACAAGAAGTAGAAACTATTGCTCGCAATCTTTTTACAGCAGCAATTTTTGGATTCGACCATCCTTATGGTCAATATGCCTTACCAGAGGATTATGACCAGGTTGTCAGGGATGACCTAATTGATTATCATTCTAAAGTTTTTGCCAGAGATAACCTTATGGTTATAGGTGCTGGAAATATCGAAGACAAAGAAATAAGCCTTATTAATAAATACTTATCCACATTACCATCTGGTCAAAGAGTCATATTCGATGACAGACAACCAAACCCAGACAAAGAAAAATTCATCTATCGGGAAAAAACAGACTCCCTGCAAAGCGCTATTATGATCGGAGGCCAGACAATAAACTACACACATCCAGATTATTTCAAATTATTCTTTGTCGTATATGCTTTAGGCGGCTACTTCGGCTCACGACTAATGGCCAATATCCGTGAGAAAAAAGGCCTGACTTATGGCATCTGGGCATACACAGAAAGCAATCTGAAAGCCTGTCACCTGACAATAGAAGCCTCTGTCAGAAAAGAAAACAAAGACATTGCTATTGCAGAGATTGGAAATGAAATTCGAAAACTAAAGACCCAGGGCCTGAGTCACGAGGAGCTAAACACCACAAAAAACCTGCTAATGTCAGAAATATACAAGCTTACTGACGGAACCTATGCCCTGGCTCGTTACATTGCATATCTTTATGCCACGGAAAAAAACAAAAACTACATAACTCAATTGGCTAAAACAGTCAAATTAATGGATAATCAGACTGTTACCGAAATCGCAAACAAATACCTTTGCTTTGATGACTACTACAAAGTAGTGGCCGGTTAAACGAAAAAATCTTGAAACCATGAAAAAATTACTATTCTTATTACTATTTGTTCCAGCTCTGCTTACAGCTCAGCAACTTGATTATGCCCATAAAATCATTAACACTCTCACCTCTCCTAAATTACAGGGCAGGGCTTATTGCACGGGTGCTGACAAATTAGCTGCAGTTTATATCGTGCAGGAACTAAAGAAATATAACATCCTGCCTCTGGTTCCTGGTTATTTACAGCCTTTCACACTCCGAAAAAACTGTATAACAGACTCTGTATTCCTTTACATCGATGACCAGAAATTGAATCTTGGTAACCAATACATAATCGAAGGTGATGCTCCTACTATGGCAGGGTCTTTTTACCTTTACAAGCTCACAAACCCAAAGAAATGGCAACGCTTTGCGCGCCGTAAAGACCGTGATAGCTTCTTTGTCGTGGTCGACTACAGGGACATTGAGAAACTCAAAAAAAACAAAAATACTATTTACAAAGCTATCTTGAGCAACCGCATGCAGGCTGCTGGGGTAATTATTCTCAAGGACAATTTCTATTTCTACCCACGCAGCCAGCATCGCTTTTTCCCTCTTATTTACATGAAACACAGTGCTTTTCCACTGGTTGCTGAGAAAATCTGGATATCTGTTAAAGCACAGGAAAAACAGTTTTCAACACAAAACATTCTTGGCTATATCAAGGGGCAGATCGACACAATACTACTAATAACAGCACATTATGACCACCTCGGCCGTCTCGGACAGGTTTATTTCCCTGGTGCTAATGACAATGCCTCTGGTACTGCTATGGTAATGGATATTGCACGCCACTTTGCCAGTCGCAAAAGCATGCCTTACTACACACTGGCCTTTGCCCTATTCAGCGGGGAGGAAATGGGACTGCTCGGCTCTACATATTTCGTCCAGCACCCACCTATTGACCTTAACAAAGTAAAACTTGTGATTAACCTCGATATGGTGGGAAGCGGAGACCAGGGTATCACAATTGTTAATGGCAAGGACAACCCTAATATCGTAAGCTTGATAAAACAGATAAACCAGCAAAATGGCTACCTGCCAGACATCGCCCTTAGAGCCAATGCTCCCAACAGTGACCATTATCCTTTCACACAGACTGGTGTAAACGCTATTTTCATATATACCCGCGGCGGGTACAAGGAATATCACAATATCTATGACCGTGCAGACAGGCTACCTCTTAATAAATTCGCAGAGCTTGAAAACTTACTCATTACATTCATACACCAATACAAATAGCTACTAACATGGACAACATAATATTCGGACCTGTTCCTTCACGACGTCTCGGGCGTAGCCTTGGTGTCAACAATATACCTCCGAAAATTTGCTCTTATGGTTGTGTGTACTGCCAGATAGGAGTGTCTATCAGAATACAATCCAGGAGAGAAGTATTCTATAACCCAGAAGAAGTACTAGCACAAGCAAGGCAAGCCGTTGATAAACTCAAGAAGGAAAATGAACACATCGACTACATCAGCATTGTCCCGGACGGAGAACCTCTGTTGGACAAAAACCTGGGTAAACTCATTGCTGGACTCAAGCAACTTGGCTATCCAGTGGCAGTTATATCAAATGCTACTCTACTCTGGGACCAGGAGGCCGCCGCTGACCTTGCCAGCGCCGACCTGGTTAGCCTCAAAGTCGATGCAGTAACTGAAGAAATATGGCGCCGTGTAGATAAACCACACAAAGACCTGAATCTTAGCAAAATACTTAATGGAATCCTATCATTTGCTGCCCATTACCAGGGTATCCTCTACACAGAGACAATGCTGGTCAAGGACCGTAACGATAAGCCTGAAGAAATACAGAAAATAGCGCAATTCGTTGGGCAGGTTGGACCACACACTGCCTACATTGGCGTGCCTACGCGTCCTCCTGCAGAGGACATAGAACCAGCAGACCCTCAAGCAATTAATTTCGCATACCAGGAATTCAAAAAATACCTGGATAGTGTGGAGTTACTCACTGGCACTGACCCAGGCGACTTCGGTGCTTCCAGAAATCCAATCGAAGAAATCCTGGCCATTACTTCTGTGCATCCTATGAGTTTTGACGCCCTGGATAAATTCCTCCTTAAACACAATATACCCTGGGCACGTATCCTCGACCTTGTCGAGCAAGGCGAACTCATAGAGACTGATTTCCACGGAAAAAAATTCTACCTTCGTAAAATCAAGAAAAAATAAAATCACATGGACACAAACAATCTTTTGCTAACAGCTATAAAAGCAGCTATCAAAGCAGGACAACAAATCTGTCAGGTTTATAATAGCTCAGACTTTCAGATAGAGTCCAAAGCCGATAACTCCCCATTAACCCTGGCTGACCGTGTCTCACACAAAACTATTACACAGGATTTAGAAAACACAGGATTGCCTATCCTGAGCGAAGAGGGTAAAAATATTCCTTATGAGGAGCGCAAAAAATGGGAAACTTTCTGGCTGGTCGATCCTCTCGACGGGACAAAAGAGTTTATCAAACGTAATGGAGAATTCACTGTAAATATTGCTCTCATTCAAGACTGTCTGCCGGTCATGGGAGTCATATATGTACCTGTAAAAAAAGAGCTCTATTTTGCTAGCCTGGATATTGGTAGCTATAAGGCGACCGATATCAACGAGCCAGCAGAATCATTAGAGAGTCTTATGCACATAAGTGCTAAATTACCCTCTACTTTTCCCGAAGGTGGTTACGTAATTGTGGCCTCCCGCTCGCACATGAATGAACAAACTAAAGACTATATTGACCAAAAAGCAGCCCAGTGTGATAGTTATCGTATTGTCAGCATTGGTAGCTCGCTAAAATTCTGCCTTGTAGCAGAAGGTGTAGCTCATGAATATCCACGATTTGGTCCTACTATGGAATGGGATACAGCCGCTGGCCATGCCATTGTCCGTTTTACAGGCGGCAGAGTGGAAACATACCCGCAGGGGGAGGAACTACAGTACAACAAAGAGAACTTGCTTAATCCGTTCTTTATCGTGCGTAGCAGTTTCCTGCTCAACGACTGATGGTTAGTACACACTGGTTTTATGCTTTACAATAATTTGCTTTTTAAAATTAAAATAATTTAATACTTTTGGTTGAAAATCTGTGAACAAAAACTTGAATAACAATGGGTAAAAAATTTCATTTTGTTTGCCGTTCATGTGGACATGAAATTAACGGATTCGAAGAATGGTTTGCTCACGGACAAAAGTGTCCTAAATGTGGAGACAATAAAATTTACACAGTTTACCACACAGAAAAAGAAAAAATCAAGAAACTAATCAACTCACCCGAAGAGCCTAAGAACCTATGGCATTATTTTGACTTTCTTCCTCTTAATGACCGCGAAAACATCGTTTCCGAAGGTGAAGGCGTTAGCCCTATAGAACGTTGGGAAATATTCGAGGACTTTGCCAGAGGTAAATATGGACTGAACATACAGGTTTATGTCAACCGCAATGACCTTAGTCCAGCCACACATACATTCAAAGACAAAGGTGCTTCCCTGGCAGCTAGCGTACTAAAGGAGCACGGCATCAAGGAATATGTCGTTGCTTCAACTGGTAACACTGCCACAGCCTTTGCTTATTATCTGGCTAAAGCAGGAATCTCCCTGACTGTTTTCATGCCAGAAGACGCGCTTGACGAAAACGCCGCCCACATTGGTGCCCTGGGTCAAAAAGTCTGCATTGTTCGTGGCGATTATGGCAAAGCAAAACGTGTAGCCAAGGAATATGCCCAGCGTTATGGCATACTCATAAGCGGCGGTAACCTCGACCCACTGCGTCTAGAAGCTAAGAAGACACAAGCATTCGAAATGATGCGCCAGCTCGGCCGTACACCAGACGTTTATATTCAGGCAATTAGTGGGGGGACCAGCCCGTTTGCCATGGAAAAAGCATTCCATGATTTCGGCGATATTCTGGGTAAAATGCCACGTATGCTGCTTTGCCAGGGTAATAAATGTGCTCCACAGGCCGAAGCATGGGAAAAGGCCAAAGCTGCAGGTTTCCCCGAAGGATGGGAGAATGATTACCCTGTATACGAAAATCCAAAGGCAATTGTACCAACACTGGCCACTGGTAATCCTGTACTTTATCCATTCATGGCACGACTGGTCAAAAATTCAGGTGGCGAGATTTTCTCAGTTCGTGAGGAGATTGCTGTGGATATTGCTCGCCTAGTAGCTTATGAGAGGACAATGCGTATAGGCCCTGCTTCTGCCGTTGGCCTGCTTGGCTTCTTTGAGGCATTGCACCGTGGCTATATCAAGGACGGAGAAATGGTTTATATTAACATGGGCGAAGGCTATGAGCGTGCTTATTCATTCCTGCGTGATGTGGCCTACACCCTGCAGTATATACTTGGCGCTGACGAATGTCCCCGTCACGACCGTAATATTTACAAAGACAAGGTGTGGGACGTGTTTAATAATTTTGAAAAATATTCGACATCTAGCGATAATAAATAATTTTCCACACTGCAAGCATAATTCTTTCTTGTTAAGAAATCATTGTGAAACTCCTCAGGGGCTAGCCAGCTGGCTAGCCCCTGTAGCTTTTTTGTCCTGATGCCACCCTGTGGCCTGTGATGTTACGCAGAATTTTCCCGACTTTGACGGTAAAATTGGATTTTTAGGATAAAGTTTGGCTTGAATAGGGGATTTCAGAGGGAATGTAAAGTTGTAGTGCCCAAATTAAAAAATCCGATTTTTACTTGGACTGGATATTTGTGTTCATTAGTTTTGCTGTATGTTTATACGCGCAAAGAAAATACAAGGCAAGCCCAACCACTATAGAGTACAGATAGTGCAGAATTATCGCAAGGGCGGTAAAGTTAAACAAAAGATAATCAGGCACATAGGTATTGCTCATAACGAGCAAGAGCTCGAACAATTTAAAGAGCTGGCCCAGGTTATCAAGCAACAGATTGAGAATCAGCGAGAACCCAAGTTATTTTCTCCGACGGATTTAGATGCGTTAAAAGTAAGAGACAACAAGCCTTTGCCAGTCAATGTCAAGGACTTGCGAGAAGAAGAGCGTCTAATAAAAGGCATTCACGATATTTATGGACAATTATACGATCAAGTAGGGTTTGACGAAGTCTTCAAAGGCAAACGAGTAACAAAGGAGATAATCAAACATTTGGTACTTGCACGCTTAGCCAATCCACTGAGCAAGCGCAGTACACAAGAGTTTTTATCCAGAGATTTTGGAGTGAATATAAAGTTAGAATAAATTTATCGAGCTTTGGATAGTCTTGATGATAAGCACATTAGCCAGATACAACAAAAGACCTTAAACTATACGAAATGGTTATTTACAGAACAAATAAATTTGGTATTTTACGACTGTACGACACTGTATTTTGAGAGTTTTACAGAAGACGAGTTAAGATCATTTGGTTATAGCAAAGACAACAAGTTCAACCAATCACAGGTTCTGTTGGCATTGGCAGTAACGTTAGAAGGGTTACCTCTTGGTTATGAGTTATTTGCTGGAAATTTTTATGAAGGTCATACACTCAAGACGGTAATAGAAAGCCTAAGAAAACGTCTGTCAGTTAACAGGTCAATCTTGGTAGCAGACAGTGGCTTGCTCAACGAAAAGAATATAAAGTATCTTCAAGAACAAGGCATTGAGTTCATAGTAGGAGCACGATTAAAGAGCTTGGCCTCAGAGCACAAGGAGAAAATTTTAGAAGGCAAACCGCAGTTAGTTTACCAACAAGGAGATGATGTGTTAAGAGTTTTAGAGTTGAGTTACAAAGATTTACGTTTGGTTGTGTCACACTCGTCAAAACGTGCAGAGAAAGACCGTTCAGACAGGGAAAAAGCCATAGAAAGATTAAAGAACAAATTGTCCAAGAGTAAAGATGTCAAGCAGTTAATAAGCAATTATGGTTATAAAAAATACATAAAAGTCAAAGGCGAGCATCAGATAGAAGTTGACGAAGATAAGGTAATGGAATCAGCACAATGGGATGGTTTGCACGGCATTTTGACCAACATCAAGGATTTATCAGCTCAAGAGCTAATAGCTCAATATCACGGCTTATGGCAAGTAGAAGAGAGTTTTCGCTTGCAGAAGCATGATTTACTGATCCGTCCTATTTATCATTGGAAACCACGACGTATCAAGGCACACATAGCCTTGGTCTATATGTCATTTGCCCTACTGCGTTTTATGCAACACAAGCTAAAGAGTCAAGGAATTAAGTTATCAGTAGAAAGAGTGAGAAACGAACTGACGCATGCGCAAGTAAGCATAGTCAGAGATCGAAAGACTCTCAAGCGTTATGTCATTCCGTCTAAGCCTACCGAAGCGTTAAAGGAAATTTACCGAATTTTCAACAAAAAATACGATGCAACTCCATATCTTTTAACAACTTAATAGGAAAATAGTGTAGTGCCCTGCTCAAAATGCAACTATCTGAAAAACAGATTAATCATTATTTAAAACCGTCAAAGTCAGGAAATTAGAGAACCTGCACTATGAACCTGTTTTAACCTCAGGAGACATAAACAATGACGGCTATGACGACTTGCTTGAGATGTATGATGTTAATCAATACTTAGGTATCTGGCTCAACGACGGCCAGGGCAATTTGGTTCCCAATGATACTATGCACACAGATTTTTACTTCGGCCATTACGCTCCAAATACTTCTATTGCTCTGTGTGATGCAGACGGCGATGGTCACAAAGAACTGTTTGTCGGGCGCAATGGTGGAGAAATAAAGTATTACACTTACACCATGTCCACAGGCACTTCCCTGGTCCAGAGCTTTACCGGAAAGCCATTTTTCAGCCCGAATCCAGCAACAGATATTATTATCTTTGACCAGCCAGTTAATGAGATACAAATTTACAACCTTAACGGGCAGCAGGTCTATTGCACACAACAAAACATTTCTTCGCTAAATATCAACAACCTGAACAGAGGAATATACATTATCAAAGCAAAAACAATTAATGGAAAAACTCTGCTGAGCAAGCTGGTAAAATTGTAACCTCCTGGCCGACACAAAAAAGCACGCCGCAAAAGCTGGCGTGCTTTTTTATAATTCACCCAGTTTTAAAGAAGACATACAATTGTGAGGGTTTCGTTCATGCCATCATCTAAGCTTACGCAGCACACCGACGACCACACCCCAGATAAGTAGCTCGTGCTCACCGGTAACGACTATTGGAGAGTAATTGATATTTGCCGGTTCCAGGACAATAGTGTGGTCGTCTTTACGCACAAAGCGCTTGACAGTAAATTCGCCATCCACCTCAGCTATAACAATGTCATTATTTTTCGGATCCAGCGAGCGGTCAACCACGAGCAGATCTCCCTCGTAAATTCCAGCATCAACCATCGAATCGCCTGCCACACGGACAATATATGTGGAGCTGGGGCGATGAATAAACAGTTCATTCAGATCCAATGTACCTTCCAGGTAGTCCTCAGCAGGTGATGGGAAGCCTGCCTGTACACTCTCTTCGTATAATGGCGCTGTGTGATTGCTATTGTGCTCAAGTCGAAAGACCTTGAAAAAGTCTGTTATTTTCTTTTTCTGCTTCATTTTTTTCTTTGTCTTTTTTTTACTATGTGGATTTTAATTTACGATTTTTTTGTGTTTTTGGCTAACGACGACCTTTACCAGGCAAAATCCAAATTCCCTTCTCTAAATCTATTCGAGTGTGCAAGTATGCTATTCTCCCTGATTCTCCAGCCGTCTGAGCAATGCATCTGGATTACGAATACTACGCTTTAGCCACTCAAGTATGATTTGCTTTTTCTCGTCTTCATTAAGCCTCCATGGCAAATCTGATTGTCTGAGTCTAGCTGTGAGGTAATGCAAAATTATTGCAGCAGACACAGAGATATTAAAACTCTCTGTAAAGCCATACATCTCGATACGCAAATACTCGTCAGCATTATCTAGTACAATGTCGCTAAGGCCTGGTAGCTCTGATCCAAAGAACAATGCCACTTTACCTCGACTCAGGTCAAACTCTTTGAGCTCTACATCATTCTTGTGTGGTGTGGTAGCTATGATCCGGTAGCCTCTCTCCCGCAGACTTTTAATTGCTTGCAATGTATTATTTTCCAGTTCATTATATTTATACAAACTCAGCCATTTATGTGCTCCCAACGCCACATCAGGATTGATACGATACTGGTTCAGGTTTTCTATAATATGAACATCCTGCACACCCAGGGCATCACAAGTACGCAGGACCGCGCTGGCATTATGTGGCTGGTATATATCCTCCAGTACTACTGTGATGTAGCGGCTTCTGTTTTTGATGACTTTCTGGAACAGGCTAAAGCGATGCTCTGTAACGTACCTGCTAAGAAATTGTATTTGTCTGTCGATATTCATGTATGTGTGTTTAATTTTTCACAGTTCAATTACCAGGCCATCATAAGCTGGCTCTATATTGTAAGGCATCTCCCGGACCAGGTCCTCATGACGTCCCAGATAATGCCCCATGTGTGTCAGATAAGCCTTACGTGGCCTAAGGTTTTCGATTGTTTCGAGAGCTTCCTCCAGGTTAAAATGTGAGTAGTGTATTTTCCGTCGCAGTGCATTTACGATAAGAACATCAAGTCCATGCAGCTTGTCCATCTCTTCGGGTGGAATATACTTAGCATCCGTGATATAAGCAAAATTGCCTATGCGGAAGCCTCTGATTTCCATCTGGTAGTGCATGACTTTAATTGGTATTATATGCAACGGCCCCACATCAAAAGGATCGAGGTCTATTGGATGAAGGTCAAACTGTGGTGCTCCAGGGTAGAGGTCCTCCTGAAAGCTATAGAAAAACAGATATTTAAGCGCATCTAATGAACGTCTGAGTCCATAAATATCCATTGGCTTTTTCTGGGTAAAAATAATAGGTCTGAGGTCATCAAGGCCTGCGACATGGTCACGGTGCTCATGTGTGAGAAGTACTGCGTCGATATGGCGACTATTATAAAATTTTATTAGCTGCGTCCGCAGATCAGGTGAGGCATCAATTAGAATGACTGTGTCATCTTTTTCCACTATTGCCGAGGGTCTGAGTCGCTTGTCCCTTGGATCTGTAGACGAACAGACCTGGCAATCACACCCTATGATTGGTATTCCCTGTGATGATCCAGTGCCCAGGATTGTAATTTTCATGACTGAGTGTTTTCTAATTTTTTAGCTTCTTCCCATAGACTGTCCATTTCCCTGATAGTCAGTTCATCTACCTGTTTACCCATCTGGCGGGCCTTTTCTTCGATGTATTTAAACCTGTTGATAAATTTTTTATTTGTTTTCTCCAGAGCATCTTCAGGGTTAAGGCCATAGAGACGGGCCGCATTTATCAGCGCAAAGAGATAATCACCCAGTTCCTGCTCTGCCCTGTGTTTATCATCAGTCCTTATCTCATGCTCCAGCTCTGCCAGTTCCTCATGCACTTTGCTCCAAACATCTTCTGCTTTCTCCCAGTCAAAGCCCACATGACTCACTTTTTCTTGTATTCTGTATGCTTTAACCAGTGCTGGCAAAGAGTGTGGCACACCGTCGAGCACTCCTTTGTTACCACCTTTTTCCTTAATCTTTAATTTTTCCCAGTTTTCCAGCACCTCCTGTTCTCCATTAACCTGCTGACCACCAAAAACATGGGGATGACGATAAATCAGCTTTTCATTAAGCGCCTTTATAACATCATTTATATCAAATTTCCCTTTTTCTTCTGCCATTTTGGCATAGAAGACCACATGCAGGAGCAAATCTCCCAGTTCTTTTTTTATTTTATTCCAATCACGATCAAGAATGGCATCAGACAGTTCATAAACTTCCTCGATTGTAAGGATACGCAGGGAATCAAAAGTTTGTTTCCTATCCCATGGACATTTCTGTCTAAGCTGGTTTAAAATTTCCAACAACTGCTCAAAAGATTTTAAAGTCTCGTTCATTTTCTCTAACTTTGCTTTTATGGTTGCTGCAAAGATAAAACTTTACTAACAAATAATATCATAGCGTCCAATCACACTGGTAAACCTGATTTCATGGAATTTATCATTGGTCTGAGACAACATAATGTTTTCGGATATACTGTGAGCGCTTATTGGGTAGAGCGGGACAAAAAAGATAAAAATTTTTATAACATCCAGCAAATCATCCTGCCTGAGGATGTGCTTGCCAACATCAACCAATTTACTGAAGGTCAGGTAGAAATCATAAAATTAATCGATAATCTGAGTGACCAGCGTATCTACCGTAAGTTTCTGAAGATACGCAATACCACGATGACAGATTTTTTCAATAATCTTGATCCTAAATATCTCGAAGAATATATACTTCCGTACATTGGCAATATTATTAACAAAATTTTCAAAATAGCTCACCGAGAAAACATTAAGATATTCCTAAAACCTTACAGGTATAAAAAAGTTTTTGTGGATGACCAGCTTTTTTATATTTATGAGGACATTGAACCTGTGTTTAATTTTTCGTTAGAAGAGAATCAGCTCAGATACAACTTAAAACTTTTTCACAGGGGAATAGCCCTCAATATCAAGGACAAAGATATTATTTTCATCACACATGATCCCTGTATATTCTTATTAGACAACAGAATATATCATTCTGACAGACTTAATTGCAAAAAGATATCACCTTTTATAAAAAAAGACTATATAACTGTCAATAGCAAAATAGATACTTATCTCAACACATTTGTTAAGAGACTGATTGTCAACTACAAAGTTACGGCTTCTGGGTTTGATATCCGTCTTATACAAGCCAAAAAAAAAGCAGTCCTCACCCTCGAACAGTTTATTAACAGACAATGGGGACTCACTCTGCAATTTTTTTATGATGAAATAAAATTCTCTCCAAGAAATAAGACAGAAGTATATGTCAAGCTACACAAAGAGCAGGGCCGGTATGTTTTTTATAGATATTGCCGTGATATGAGCTGGGAAGAAAACATTATTTATGCGCTAAAAACTAGTGGACTGCGGCAGAGTTCTACACAAGAAGTTTTTATTGTACCCGGAGAAGACAAAAAACCTGAAAATCAACTTATTCGCACTATCAACTGGCTTAACGACCACTCTGAAATACTCCAGAACCTGGGCATAGAAGTTATACAGCGCACAGACAGACAATATTTCACAGATAGAATTAATCTAAACTTCAAGATCGAAAAAAAGATAGACTGGTTCGACATATATGCAACAGTACGCTTTGGCGATATTGAAATACCATTCCTTGCACTTAGGGATCACATACTAAACGGGGAAAGGGAGATACTTTTACCTAATGGCCAGATAGCAGTTATCCCTGAGCAATGGCTGGAGCGTTACAAGAAAATTATGCTTTTTGCCAAAAAAAGTACAGATAAACATAAAATAAAAATTTCTAAAAGCCACTTCACCCTACTCGAAGAACTAGACCAGCCAACTATAAAACAGTCTGATATACAAAAACTTCTAGATAGTTTTCGCACAAAACAATGGACTATCCCCGAGATACCCAAAACCATCAAAGCCAGGCTAAGAAATTACCAGAAAAAGGGTTATGCCTGGATCTATCAGCTATACAAACATGGATTCGGAGGCTGTCTGGCCGACGACATGGGCCTTGGAAAAACCATACAGACTATAACTGCATTGGCCCGCACCACAGAGGAAACATTGAAAAAAAGAAAAATAGAACAAAACAAATCCTTAACACCAACACAGCCATCTCTTTTTCAGACAAATAGCAAGCATTTAACAAGCCTCATAGTAGTCCCAAAATCATTAATACACAACTGGATAAACGAATTCCAGAAATTCGCGCCTAGTTTCTCAATAATCAACTACACAGGTACGAGCCGCAATAAACTTAGAGATAAACTCATCGAGCATGATATTGTCTTAACCAGCTATGGTATAGTACGTAATGATATTGAATTTCTCTCTGGAATTGATTTTTTCTACGTAATCCTGGATGAGAGCCAATACATCAAGAACCCACACTCAAAAGTATATCAAGCTGTACGCAAACTCAAGTCACAGCATCGCCTGATACTTACTGGCACACCTATCGAAAACAGTCTAAGTGACCTGTGGACACAGATGAGCTTCGTCAACCCGGGTTTGCTGGGGTCATATAATTTTTTCAAGAAAAACTTTATCACACCAATCGAAAAAAATAATAGCAAGACAGCCAAAGATGAACTAAAAAAACTCATCAGTCCTTTTATCCTTCGTCGAACCAAGCAAGAAGTAGTTAAAGATTTGCCAGAACTTATCGAGCAAACTATATTCTGCGAAATGCACGAAGACCAGAAACTTCTTTACGAAACAGAGAAATCAAAGGTTAGAAACGAAATCCTGAAAGTTTTTGAGCAAGGCAAACTAAAAGAATCTTCTGCTTATATCTTACAAGCACTGACACGACTGAGACAGATAGCAAATCATCCTAAAATTATTGACCAGAATAAAAACATACCTTCTGGCAAATTCGAAGTTGTTGTGGACAAAATACACACTGTATTGGAGGAAGGTCATAAAGTTCTACTTTTCTCATCATTTGTCAAACATCTGGAAATTTACAAGCAATATTTTGAAAAAAATGGACTGCACTATGTCATGCTCACAGGTGAGAGCGAAAATAGAGAGGATATAATCAAGCTATTTCAACAAGACAATAATATAAACATTTTCCTCATTTCGCTTAAAGCTGGAGGAGTGGGCCTCAACCTCACTGCTGCTGATTACGTCTTCCTGCTCGATCCTTGGTGGAATCCAGCAGCTGAAAAACAAGCCATTGCCCGTGCACACCGTATAGGCCAGGAGCGTCCTGTCATTGTTTATCGCTTTATCACAGTGGATAGTGTGGAAGAAAAAATTAGACTTCTGCAGGAAAAGAAACGGGAGCTCTTCACAGAATTTATCGAAGCTGCGAGCCTGCTCCGTACCCTTCCTGAAGATAGCGTCGTAGAACTATTCAATTAATACTTCTATTAACCTATTAATAATCAGCTATATAAACAATCCATACTCATATCTATTTCAAGTCAGGGAAGTGTTAACCAATTTTGCATAAACATGATTTTTATGTATTATTGGTCAAAATATTTTTGTTGACAGACATGCTCGAATTTCTAAAAAAGCGTTACCCCTTTAACAATAACTACACACAAATAGCAAAGATTGTTTTCTTTGTCAGCCTGGCCCTAAGCATTTTCCTGTATTTTTTCCAGCCATTTGAACTAAATATGGTCAGCAGCAAACAAAAGTTCATCTTTTCCAGCCTTATAGGGCTGATTACTTTTTCTGTACTCACGTTTAACCTGTGGGTTATACCTTCTTATTTTTCAAAAGTATTTGATGCAGAGAAATGGACTGTGTGGAAGGAAATTATATGGAACACATGGCTTATAGCAAGCGTTGGATTGGCTTATTATCTTTTTCTCAAGGTAATGAAAATAGAGTTTTTGACTGGCATACAATTCATTAAACTAATCCTGCTCAGTGTGATTCCTATCTCGTTATTTGTTGTTATCAATCAAAATCGCCTTCTGAAACTTAATTTGACAGATGCACACATGCTCAACAGAAAACTCATGCAAAAATTAAATAAAATCCCACGACAGGTCACATTCTCCTCAGAATACAACGAGAGACTAACCGTAGATCCCGAGAAAATCATAGTCATACGTTCTGCAGGTAATTACATTGAGATATACTTCGTACACGATAGTAAGTTACTGAAAAAAATGATGCGTATGACTCTGAAAAAAGCCGAATCCCTGCTATCACAGTTTGCCTTTATTGTGCGGACACACCGCTCCTTCCTGGTAAATATCCATCATATTACACACGCTCTCGGCAATTCACAGGGTCTCAAGCTTAGCCTTCAATACTTAGATTTCACTGTGCCTGTATCCAGAAATTTTATCACCCGGCTCAAAGAACTAATGTAACAGGTCACCACTCATCCCTTTACTTTGAGTAATACACCAGTATACCCAAAACACAACAAACTAAAAATCAGAAAAATACCTACCCTATTCATCCCTTCACTCCCACAACTCATCATTTTTTCGTGCTACTGACAACAAAAATTTTTTACACTGTCTACGAATGTCCACCTTTAGGATTGACAAATCAAAACAACAAAAACATGAAACCACTACAAATCGGCAATCTTACCGCACGCTATCCCATAGTACAGGGAGGCATGGGAGTAGGCATCTCCTTATCTGGCTTAGCATCAGCAGTAGCACGCCAGGGAGGCATTGGCGTAATATCAGCAGTCGGGATAGGGCTGCTTGAAGGAAATAACAAAAACTATCGGGCAAACAATCAGAAACTTTTCGAACGAGAAATAAAAAAAGCCAGAAAACTTGCTCCTGATGGCATTCTAGGTGCTAACATAATGTTTGCCGTAACAGACTTTGACGACATGTTCCGTATAGCATTAGAACAATCTCTGGACATAGTTATAATCGGAGCAGGACTCTTCCTGAAAATACCTCCTACTGTTGACAAAGACCAATTCATCCACAGTAAAACCAAGTATGCACCCAAGCTCTCTTCGGCCCGTGCCGTTAAGCTTACTCTGAAAGTATGGGACGAAAAATTCGGCCGTCTGCCAGATGCTTTTGTCATAGAAGGTCCCAAAGCCGGTGGACACCTCGGCTTTAAAAAGAGTGAACTGACAGGCGAGCTAAAGCCCCTTGATCAAATTATCAAAGAAGTGAAACAAGTAATCAGCCCTTACGAAGATAAATACGGTCAGGCTATTCCTGTCATTGCTGCAGGTGGTATATACACTGGTTATGATATGTTCGACATCATGCAAGCAGGCGCCGACGCAGTAAAGATAGGTACACGATTCGTCACCACAGAAGAATGTGATGCCGACATCAGGTTTAAACAAGAGTTTATCCGTGCAAGTGAGAAAGATATTGTAATTATTGACAGCCCTGTAGGACTACCCGGGCGGGCTGTAGAAAACGACTTTATCCGCAGTGTCAATGCCGGGGAAACCAAGCCGATTAAATGCGAATGGCGCTGCCTGAAGACCTGCGACTGGCGAAAGGTGCCTTATTGCATAGCCCAGGCACTGGCCAACGCAGCTAAAGGTAATCTTGACGAAGGGTTTGCTTTTGCCGGTAGTAATGCTTACCGTGCAACAAAAATAGAAACTGTGCCTGAAGTCTTTGCTCAGTTAATAGACGAATACCACAAAGCCCAGAAAAACGCCGCAGTGTACTCTTAAACATAGTGCACTGCCATTGCTTTTTTGCTCTTAGAAAAGCTGCTGGTTATGCATAAACACAGTGCAAGGGTAATGCTTTGGATTCAAAAGGTAATTTATACTTTTCGAAAAACGAAATAGTCTAAAAAAACTAATATTGTGAGCATGACGACACTTCAATGCGACAGCCGTCATCCATGATGCTTCGTTTTTATTTGAAGCATGCCTGATGGTACCTTACAACATTTAGAAGGTTTTGTGTTAGAACATCTTTATTTTGTATATGGTGTTACATGCTAAAGACTGGTAAGAATAATAATACCCAACCACACATTGAGTTAGAGTTTTGCTCCCGTTGGCTATTTGTCCCATGACAGAAAAAAGCACGACCTCCCGCAGGGAGGTCGTCTTAATATGTACACATTGGTGTTTGACGGTATAGATGCTAACCTCCATTGTGGTCAGCATTTATCACTTAAATAACGTACATACCAGTTTACAGATAAGTATCAAAATAGTCAGTTATTTTCTGCATAAGGTGGAGACGGTCAATACCTCCCACACCATGCTCCTGATGAGGATATGGGTAATAATCAACCTGTACGTTCAATTTCTGGGCTTTCATCAACAGGCGCATAGAATTCTCCGGTACCACGATAGGGTCTATCTGGCCATGGATAATCAGCAGTTTGCCCTTGAGGTTCTGGATCTTGTTAAGCACGCTGGTCAGAGCATAACCATCGGGATTAGACTGTGGTGTATCCATATAACGCTCACCATACATTACTTCGTACATACTCCAGTCAATAACAGGGCCGCCTGCCACTCCTACCTTGAAAACATCTGGATATGTTGTAAGCAATGATGTGGTCATGAAACCGCCAAAGCTCCATCCATGAACACCAATACGGCTACTGTCCACATAAGGCAAAGTCTTCAGGTATTCTACACCCTTTAGTTGGTCTTTCATTTCATTAACACCCAGATGACGATGTATGACACTCTCAAAAGCAAAGCCACGGTTGTCAGAACCTCGGTTGTCAATCGTGAACATTATATAGCCTTTCTGAGCCATAAAATAATTCCACAAGCGCGCACCGCCTAAATAAGTATCTAAAACCAATTGCGCGTGTGGTCCTCCGTATACATACACCACGACAGGATATTTCTTTTTTGGGTCAAAATCAGGAGGTAGGATGATGCGATAATAAAGTGTTGTGTGTCCATCAGCTGCCGTCAGGGTGCCAATACGCATCTTGCCGATCTTATAGTTTTCGAGAGGATTCTGAGCGTCCAGGAGTATACGCAACTGTTTACTTCCTTCCTGGAGTATAATGCGACGTGGAACGTCTGTGCTCGAATAGCTATTAATCACATACTTCCCATCTGCAGAAGGTATAATCCTGTGCATACCATGGTCACTGGTAAGCTGTGTAAGATGCCCATTTTTTAGATCTAGCCGGTAGCCATGACGCTGAATTGGACTGTCTTTTGTCGTGATGATAAAAGCATAGCGCCCATCTGCACTGAAGCTGACAAGCTCTGATACCTCCCATGGTCCGCGTGTTAGCTGGCGCAGGAGATTACCGTTTGTGTCGTAAAGATATAGATGTTGCCAGCCATCCCTCTGGCTAAAGTATACAAACTCATTATCATGTCCAGGCACAAAGTACAGTGGATGCAGAGGTTCCACATACTTGGGGTTAGTCTCCTCGAATAGTGTCTTTACCAGATGTCCGCCATAAACGTCATATTTATTCATCCACAGGTGGTTCTGATCACGGTTAAGTATACCTATATAAACATATTTCTCGCCTGGATCCCATGTGATCGAGGTCAGATAATGATCAGCTGGCTGTCCAGTCTCCATGTATGTTATTTCATGTTCTGTTAGGTTATAGACACCCAGTTTTACCTGCTCACTTGTTCGTCCTGCAAATGGGTATTTAAAATATTTAACTTTAGCTGGGAAAACAGTGTAATCAACTACGGGATAGTCCTCGACCATACTTTGGTCTTTGCGGTAAAAAGCAATATAATTTCCACGTGGTGACCAGAAAATGCCATGGTCTATGCCAAATTCCTGACGGTGAACATAGCTATCGCCATTTACAATATTTGTATCTTTGTCAAATGTGATCTGGTGAATATGCAGCAGGCTATCCATGTAAAAAAGATTATTTTTAACTGTAAAAGCCACTGCATCTGCCTGTGGGGAATAAGTAATATTTGCTGCTCTCTCAGGCAGGTTAAATACTTTTTTAACCTTTCCTGCAGACACAGAATATACAATCAGATGATTATCATTAACAATATAAAAACTCTGATTATCAACCCATTGAATCCCTGTTAAATAATCTAATTTGACATCATAACCAGCTAGGGCTTTGTTCAAATCATCAATACTGACAAGGACCTTCTCCTTTTTATCTGCAACAGATTGCTGGACAAGATCTTTCCAATGCTTAACATAAGTAAAATTGTGGCTATCACCCCGCCACTGCAAGTCATAAAGACTCTGAGGATATAATCCATAGGAATATCCAAAAACTGCCTTTTTCAGGGTCAGCTGTCCTGTCTGCGAAAACGAATGCAAGACAAAAAGTGTTAATAAAAACGTCGTTAATACTAGCTTTTTCATATCTGAAGTTTTTTTTGTTACGCCCAAATTTGCATATAAATTTCTAAACCCGATTTGGTTTTTTATTTAAAAATTTTAAATTTTGTAAATAATTTTTAAAAAATTAAAGACTATGAATCGTAAATTTTTATTTTTTGTTCTCATATTCATTGTCTTAGGTTGCAATAAAAAACAGCATAAGCCTATCAGCACCCAGGTAATTGTTAGCATAGAAGACACATCTGTAATACCCCGTAACAAAGTTTACGCTAAATACAAGATTCCACTGCCCATTGATCTATTTCGTTATTTTCTTAAAGACACTGAGTTTGAAGACGGATTTCTTTTACCTCTGGATCTAGCTGATAAGTGTCTCAACGAGAAGCATAAAGCTCTGGTGCTGGGTCTGGCTAATGCTGATTTAGCTTTCTGTGCAGTGACCAATCACAATCAACTTTCATCTCAGTACTTCGAGCTATCTAAGAATCTAGCTAGCGATCTAGGAATTGATGTAGGCTACACAGAACAAATTTACCGTAGATTCGTGGAAAACATTGACAATGCTGATAGCATCCAGAAACTAGCAGATGAGGCATACTGGAAAACATGTAATTATCTGGAAAGTAACAATAAATACAACATTCTACCGTTTGTAGTAGCAGCTGGATGGTACGAAAGTGTTTATTTACTTATTCGATCCAAACGTGCAGATATTTACACAGATAGCATAAAAGATATCTTGCTTAAACAAGAAGACGGCTTCCGCCGTGTGCAGAAATTCTTATATGATGCCCAATTACAAACAACAGCAAATTACTACTATCAGGATATTAAGAAAATAATTCAAAATATCCAGAAAATTTTAGATATTTACAAACTATATTATGCTAATATAGCTAAGCGGAAAAAGTATTATAACCAGCTGATTACCACAATATTTAATGAAAGGAAAAACTTTATAAACGGCAAACTGTAATGACACAAAGAGGTAAAAGGTTTCGACAGGAAATAATCAAAGCAGCTAGGGAAATATTCCGTAGATACGGCTATTCCAAGACAACCATGGAAGACATAGCCAAGGCTCTTAATAAGGGCAAAAGCACTCTTTATTATTACTTCAAAAGCAAAGAAGACATTTTCGCAGCCCTGATAGAAGACGAGGCTAATAGAATACAAAACGGCTTGCTTCAGGTTATTAATCGCAAAGCCGATACAAAGTCTCTCCTTCGTGCATACATAATGAAACGTATGGATTATTCCAGTCGTGTTGCCCGTTTTTATGATAATGTCAAAGACGAATATCTCGATGTTTATCATGTTATTGACAAATACCGCCGCCGTTATGACGAATTCGAAATTATGGCTTTGAAAAACATCCTTCTGCGTGGTATCCAAAGCGGAGAGGTAAGGATTAGCATTGATGAATTAGATCCTGTGGCTTATGGTATTGCCTCTGCTATCAAAGGCCTTGAAATACCTTTCTTTATCGAAAGTAAATATGCTTATTTCAAAGAGAGAATGAATGTATTGCTCGACCTGCTATTTTACGGTATTCTCAAAGACAGACCTAAATCAGAAGACTAGCTCTAAGCTTCTTCACAACTTTATCCGCTAGCCCTATTCGATCCAGATAATTATCTATTCCGCCATAGTACGCATCTATTAGCTCAAACAAATACTCTATAGATTCCTGTCTGGTATCCCACAAGGATGCCAGATAGTCTTTTATTATGCACTGCCGGTCTATTCCTATAGCCATTAACAAAAGAGCTATGACCACTGCTGTTCTGTCCTTGCCCTGTCCACAATGTACCAGAACTGCACCCTTTTCGAGCCCGCCCTCTATGCGAACAATTGCTTCTGCTATCTCCTTGCCGAATCCAGATAAAAAGCCATAGTACAGGTTCTTATATGTGTCAAAAGACCCCACAAATCCGTGAGTCTGCTCAAATGGCACATAATCAATGTGGATAAAAAAACGATCAACCTCCTGTATCTGTAATGGTTCAATACCTGCCTGCTGCCAGTAATTACGCTCAATCAAAGAGACAATTGTGCGAATATTGTGCTTTGCCAAAATTTCGCTTACCCTCTGAGCATCATTATAATCTGGCAATGCCGAACGGAAGAGCAGCCCTTCTCTCATCGCATCTTGACCATAACATTGATTAATGGCCTGTCCAACATCACGAAAATTGAGAATAGGCGGAAATTTTGTCTTTATCCTGTGATAAAAATTCTCAAATTCTGTGTGCAAAAAGCTTAGCTCCTCTCTACCCACGACCTTTTCGACCACAGCCATTGCTCTGTAAAAGCTATCAATCATCTGGGCATAGCCAATACTGGAGCTGGCCTGCAATAGAAGTTGCCGCAGATCCTTGTTTTTTCTCAGGTGAAACAGAACATGCCTGTGCTGCATGCCGTCCTTATAACGGGCTATTGAAAGTAAGACCAGGCCACCTACCTGTGCCAGGAACTGTCCGTATTGCTCATAAGCTCGCACTAGATCCTGCAAAGTCCAATATCGTAGAAATTCATACCCCGCGCCTACCAGACGGGCAAATATCTTTCGTGCACTATCCTCTAGATTAAACTGTACCTCCTGTCTCCTACTGACAATACGCCTTATCTTATCCTGTGGGTCATAAACAACTACCCTGTCTAACCGCTCTGGCCGGATATTCACTTCCTCCAGATCCAACTGCAAATAAGCCAAGGTCGACATGTCCACACGTACGAAAGTCTCAAAATCCTTGCTAAACACCCGTGCCCATAGCCTGTCCCTGTCTATCACACTGATAATGCCCAGCTCCCTCTGCTCTCTTTCCAGTCCGTGCCAGAATGGCTGAGCCTCGTCCAGGCTTCGAAGAAAAACAAGTATACGGCTAACAGAATATTTGCTATCACGACCTTCTGTGGTAGGGCTCAGAAGCAATATCCCCTGGCAGGCGCTCTGGCGCCTGCCAAAGTCAATAATACTACTTTCCAATTCACGTAAAATTTGATTCATAAACTCACTTGTTAATCTCTTTCTTGATATCGTTGAGCAAATTCAGGGCATCAAGCGGTGTGAGATTATTAATATCCACTGCATTTATACGGTCGCGTATTTTCTCAAGGACAGGATCACGTATTTCAAAAAGCTTTAGCTGATAACCCTGTCTGGATTTGCCAATCTTTTCAACAGGTTTATGCAGTTTCTCTCGACTCTGGCTCTTGCCTTCGAGCTCACTGAGTATTGTCTTGGCGCGCTCTATCACACTCTTGGGCAAACCTGCCATCTCTGCTACATGAATACCAAAGCTATGCTCGCTGCCTCCTCTGACAACCTTTCGCAAGAATACTATTTTGCCTTCTATCTCACGCACACTAACATTGTAATTCTTTATTCTCTCGTAGCTATCTTCCATTTCATTCAATTCATGGTAATGTGTGGCAAACAGGGTTTTGGCGCGAGCATGTGGATGCTCGTGGATGTACTCGACAATAGCCCAGGCTATGGAAATACCATCATAAGTGCTCGTACCGCGGCCAAGCTCATCAAACACCACTAGCGAGCGCTGAGAAAGATTGTTCAATATAGAAGCAGCCTCGTTCATCTCCACCATAAAAGTACTCTCACCCAGTGCAATATTATCCGAAGCACCCACACGTGTAAATATCTTGTCAACAACACCAATTCGCGCCTTTGTTGCCGGAACAAATGACCCAACCTGTGCCATTAACACAATCAAAGCATTCTGGCGTAAATATGCTGATTTACCAGCCATATTAGGACCTGTGAGGATGATGATCTGTTGATGCTCTGTGTCAAGACTCAAATCATTAGGCACATAATCCTCACCCAACGGTAACTGCTTCTCAATGACAGGATGACGTCCGTTTTTAATCTCAATATCCAACGAATCGTCAACCTCTGGCTTTGTGTAATTATTCTCAATAGCCACATTAGCAAAACTTACCAGCACATCAAGCTGTGCTATCAGATCGGCGTTCTGTTTTATCTGGCTCAGGTAGCTCTGCATACCTTCTACCAGGTCGTTAAAGAGCCTTTGTTCAATCTCAAGGATTTTTTCCTCTGCACTGAGGATTTTCTCCTCATATTCCTTGAGCTCAGGAGTAATATATCGCTCGGCGTTGACCAGCGTCTGTTTGCGTATCCATTCTTGTGGCACACGGTTTTTGTGAGTGTTGGTCACCTCGATATAATAACCAAAAACCTTGTTATAGCCAATCTTCAGACTGGGGATACGTGTGATTTTAGATAGCCGTTGTTGCAGTTCAGCCAGGTATGACTGACCAGACGAAGAAATACGACGCAGCTCATCAAGCTCAGCACTCACTCCCTCGGCTATCACTCCTCCCTTGTTCACAAGGGCAGGTGGATCGTCCTGTATCTCGCGGGCTATTCTTTCTTTGAGCGCATCGAGACTATTGAGACCATTAATAAACTGCTGTATCAGTGGCAAATTATTATCCATTGAATGCTCCAGTGTCTCTGTTATTTGTGCTATAGCTTCCAGGGCACGGCGCAATTGCACAACCTGGCGTGGATTTATTCGACGTGTGGCGATCTTGCTCACCAGACGCTCCAGATCTCCTATTTGACGTAGCTGATCTTCAATTTTTTCACGAATAACAGGCAGCCCGATAAAAAACTCCACTGCATCCAGACGCTCATTAATCTTCTGTGTATCCTTTAGTGGGAAAGCCAGCCAGGTCTTGAGCAGGCGGCTACCCATGGGTGTGAGCGTGCGGTCCACTATGTCAATGAGTGCTTTACCTTTCTCATGCAAAGGACGGAAAATCTCCAGATTTCTGTATGTGAACCTGTCTATCCAGACAAACTCATCTCGGTCAATACGTCTGAGTGCCTGTATATGCTCCAGGTCCCTGTGCTGCGTAGTGTCTAGATAATGAAGTATTGCCCCTGCGGCCCGGATAGCCAACGGCATGTCTTCTATCCCAAAACCCTTGAGACTCGTAGTAGCAAATTGGTTTATAAGTCTCTCATACGCAGAATCATAGCTTATCATCCAGTCATCTATGGGATAAGTATAATAATCTGCTGTAAATGCCTGGTCAAACTGTTCTCTCTGGCTTCGCTCATAAAGTATCTCCTTAGGAGAGAGACTACTTAACAATTTGTCCACGTATTCAATGCTCCCTTCTGTGGCATAAAAATCTGCTGTTGATATATCCAGAAAAGCTACACCTACACGTCCTTTGTCAAAAACAACACAAGCGAGAAAATTATATTCTTTGTTCTGGAGAATATTGTCATCCAATGACACACCTGGCGTGACAAGCTCTGTGATGCCTCTTTTTACCAGCTTTTTAGCTTTCTTTGGATCCTCCAGCTGCTCCACGATGGCCACACGATAACCAGCACGCACAAGACGGGGAAGATATGTATCCAGAGCATGATAAGGAAAACCAGCAAGGTCAACATAAGAGGCCTTGCCATTAGCCCTCTTGGTAAGCGTTATACCAAGCACACGCGAAGTCAGACGGGCATCCTGGTCAAAAGTCTCATAGAAGTCTCCCACACGGAACAGCAGAATAGCATCTGGATGTTTTTGTTTAAAGCTATTATATTGTCGCATGAGTGGCGTGTCAGCTACTTGCTTCATCTGTCAATGTTACTTTTTTGCTTCTAACAAAGTTAAAATTTTTGCCCAATTCTTAAACCCTATTTTTACCAAAAAGCAGCGAGCTATCGCCATAACTCAGGAAACGAAAATCATTACGCAAAGCATAATCATATATCCGTCGCCAGTCTTGACCGACAAATGCAGCAACCAAAAGCAAAAGCGTGCTCTGTGGCTGGTGGAAATTGGTAATCAAATTATTAACCACACGAAAATCATATCCCGGTACAATAATAATTTGTGTCCACCCCTCTATCCGATCCCGCTCATTGCGCTCCAACCATTCCAGCAGAAAATCCATAACCTGAGCTGTGCTATAATTGGCTTCTGTCTCATAAGGCATCCACTGGGAGACAAATCTTTCCTTCTCGTCGCGCATCATATTTATACCCAGCCAATACAGGCTCTCTAATGTCCGCATAGTTGTAGTACCTACTGCTGTTATTCTGCCCAGATTCTGACGGATTCTGAGAAGCTCGTCCCTCTCAACAGTAAAAAATTCTGTGTGCATTGGATGATCTCCAATTGTCTCGGTCTTGACAGGGCGAAAAGTACCAGCTCCCACATGAAGCGTGACCTCTGCCCATTGTATGCCTTTTTTCTTGAGATTGGCAATCACCTTTGGTGTGAAATGCAAACCTGCAGTTGGTGCTGCTACCGAGCCTTCGA
>JALVRO010000303.1 GCA_027031265.1 Bacteroidales bacterium
TGATCTCATTTGTGTAATTGGCTTTGTATGGCCTGATGATCTTTCCGGATGCATCAATGACATCACGTTGTGAGAAGAAAAATGGTACATCCGCGTGCCGCCAGGCAAAGCTAGCTTCCTCTTCCAGACAAAAAGGGTACATTATATCATCCTGGGACCACAGGTGTATCCATTGTGTACTGGCCTGGCGAATGAGAAAGTTGAGCGTGGGGAAAAGCCCGCGGTTCTGCTCATTGCGAAAAAGGCGTATCCTGCTATCTGTAAGCGTCTGTAGGTATTCCCACGTGCCATCGGTAGAGTGGTCATCACAGATTAAAAATTCAAAATCTTCGGACGTCTGTGCCAGGACCGACTCCACAGAGGCCTTGACATAAGGCAAACCATTATATGTAGGCAACACAACCGAGAAAAAGCTCATTTACGCCTGCTTAAAAAGAATTTTACCACACCATAAAGATACAGAAAAGGAGCGACAAACCATTTCTTCCAGTGCACTATGCGCCAGTTCACATTAAAAATAGAAAACACAAACGGAAAACCAATTGACGGGTAATAATAATTGGCATTGATCACGTGTGCGTTGAGACATGCCAGATAGCGACGCCGACGACCGCGCGGGTAGTTTTTTTGCAGAATAATACCGTGAAACCGGCGTTCCATATCCATCTGCAGCATAAGCCTCTGGCGGAAGTCCATTGCCGAAATCTGTCCGCTGCTCCAGCGGTTGTACACAGAGAAAAACCCCGGAACATAGCAAAACCGTGATCCTTCCAGTGCAGCCATTGTAAAATACTCTCTGTCCTGTGCCACGCGTGTCGCTGGGTTCCACTGTCCCAGGCTGTGCAGGCGTTGGGCCACCTCACGCCGTAGGAGATAATTGGCAGGAGGCGACCAGTTGTCGCGCAGCAGTTCATAAAGATAGTCTGGATAAGCGGTGCGCTTCCGTGCCTTGCGCTCTATTCTACTACACTGTTCGTCGTAGAAATCCATATACCAATCGGAATAAGCAATATCACACTCGTTATGCTGCTCCAGATATGTGACCTGTGCTTTGAATTTACCCGGCAACAGCTGGTCGTCGGCGTCCAGCCACTGGATGTATTTACCTGTGGACTGGACAAAGCCAAAGTTACGCGCACTATTAGAACCTTTCTGCGGATTGGTGAAGACTTGGATCTTGTCAGGATATTTTTTCAGAAACTCCTGTAAGATAACCAGACTTTCGTCTGTGCTATGATCATCCACGCAGATTATTTCTTTCAGAAAGTCTTGACCGAGAACACTCTCAAGTGTCTGCCGCAGCCACCGGGCAGAGTTGTATACAGGTATTATGACAGAGACGAGGCTCATTAAGTTCTGGGTTTGCTCATTTTGTGTCTGGCTTTGATGAGAATTGTGTTAATTTTTTGCCACAGATTTTTGTTTAGGTTATGGTCATGAAAGATTTTTATCTGCTTCCATTCACCATCTTTTTTAGCCTGTGCCCAGAGCCAGGGTCGGGCGTTATAGACTTTGTTAGGCAAGAAGAAATATTTTAATCCATTGAGGTTAAGTAGATCTTTTTCTTTTATCAGTCTGTTAAGTGTAGCCTGGTCACCTGTGGGTAGTCCAGATCTGATTTCTTTGTCTGGATTTTTTTGCATTTCTTCATTCCATGCTTTGAGAAAGTTAATAACCCTTTCATTTTTTCGGAATAGTAAAAAGCCTGTCTGTATTGTCTCAAAATCAATATAATCAATAAACTCTGGATGTTTGCTCCATTTAGCTTTTACTCTGTGGGTGAAGCCAATATCGTAGATTAAAAGAAAGTCAAAAATTTCATAAATCTTATCTGTAATCATAGTGTCTGTATCAAGATAAAGAGTATAATCATAGGGGCTATTGAGCATATCAATTATTTTGTACTTCATAGGGTGCATAGTGGGAGGATGGTAGATGATCTGGTCAAAAAATTTGTTTTTTATTCCTTTGAATGTTGTAAAAAGCGTTGTCTTGAGCCCGGGATTATGTTTTTTCAATGTCCTGGCAGAAAAAATAGCTTCTTTAACAAATGAAATATCTCCGCCTGCTGTGTATATTACTCCTTTAGTTTTCATTTCTTAGAGTTTATTTTTTTAATCACTTTTGCCGGCACACCAGCGCATATAGTCTCTGCTGGGCAGTCTTTGGTGACCACAGCAGCTGAGGCAATAACGGTTCTCTCGCCCACACTCACACCATGAAGAATAATAACTTTAGCCCCTATCCATGCACCGTCCTGTATGTGCACTGGTTTTGTTTCTATTCCTCCTTTCCATGCTGGTTTTACAGGATCAGAGTAATCATGGTCATGGGTAAAAATTATTGAGAATTGTCCCACAGCTACTTCTTTACCCAGGGATAAATCATCTGCCATATCAAGCATTGCATAATCATTAATATGAGAGCCGTCACCGACAGAGAGATTGCCTTCTACCTCCTGCTCGCGGGAAAAAATCTGCACATAGGTTGCGATATTAACCTGCTTGCCAAAAACAAATTTTCCCTGCCTTGCGCGTATCACAGTGCCTTTCATCACCCAGCAGTTATCACCCAGAATAATCTGGGCTCCTGGTCCGGCAATGATTTCAGCACCCTGGTCAATACGGCATCCAGAACCAATCTTTATCTCCCCACCCTGTCCTATACCAAAATAAACATTACGGCCTATCTGCGCCCTGTCTCCAATCACCAGACGGCCTTGGCCCTCCACCCTGACAGGAAAAGAGATTCTGACACCCTTACCAATCCTTGCACGCGAGAGGCGGAAGAGCCAGTAAAAATGGCGGGCGAGACGTTGGAGTTTGTATGTTAACCATTTGATAATCATATTACTGTATGTCTGTTATGTGGACTTTGGGCAAGGGACCCAGAGCATATTTCCATAAGCTAAAAATATCCAGGTCTGACATTTTCAGAAGCTTGTGTGCTGTTGCAAGCCTTCCCTTGCGTGCATAAAACAGAATATTTCTGGCCTGGCGGCTAAGCACTTTTCTGATAGCCATCTGCTTTTCTTCGCCCTTGAGCGGACATTGGTCTGAGGTTATCATTTCGTATT
>JALVRO010000304.1 GCA_027031265.1 Bacteroidales bacterium
GCCTTGAGGAGCTTGATAAACTGTGGAGATTATTATACAGCGAAATATGGAGCTTACCCGAAGAGGAAATCCGTTCCAGCCAGGATATTGTTGACACACTAGAAGCTGCTATGTGGGTAATAATGAAGTCCAATTCTTATGTGGATGCTGTTCTTAAAGCCGTTAATCTAGGAGGTGATACATCGAGCCTGGGAGCCTTGGTCGGGGGCCTTGCTGGTATTATTTTTTCCAGGGAGAATATTCCACAAGATTGGTTGAATAAGGTATATCTGAGCGAACAAGTAGAACGTCTGGTGGATAAAGTTTTTGAAGAAAAATTATAATAATTTTTATTTTGGAGTTATTCTAAATTAATTATCTTTGCCATATCAAAACTTAAAAATCTAATAACAATGGCAGAGCTAGATGCAGAAGCTAAACTTGTCCTCGAAGCAATGAAGAAACAGGACAAAGAACTTAAATCTGGTGAGATTGCTGAGCTCACAGGCATTCAGAAAGACAAGGTTAGCAAGATTATCAGTAAGTTAAAGAAAATGGATCTGGTTTACAGTCCAAAACGTTGTTATTATAAGGCAAAATAGCCTTTTGTGCTGTCCAGAGGTTTGGTCTATTCCAGGAAAAGACTGCCGTCTGGACAGCTTTTATTTTGTATAGAAACTAAAACATAAAGACATGGACAAAAAAATACCTAAAGAAGTTATACAGAGATTATTAGAATATCAGAAAAATGAGATAACAGAATATCATATTTACAAACGTCTGGCACGTAAAACAAAGTCTGAAAAGAATGCACACGTTCTCGAAGTTATTGCAAATGAAGAGCGTGGTCACTATATGCTGTTCAAAAAATATTCTGGCCGCGATGTTAGTCCCAATTTTTTTCTTGTGTGGTTTTATACATTTGTAGCTACGATTTTCGGGTTAACCTTTGCTGTTAAGCTCATGGAGCAAGGAGAGGAAAGCGCCCAGGAGCGTTATGAGTTTATAAAACCCTATATCCCTGAAGCTGAGAATATTATTAAGGATGAGTTTAATCACGAACGGGAGCTTATTGCTCTCATCGATGAGGAGATTCTCAAGTATATGGGCTCTGTTGTCCTGGGTCTGAATGATGCCCTTGTGGAACTCACAGGTGCGCTGGCTGGTTTTACACTGGCTCTGCAGAATACCAGGCTTATTGCTATAATAGGTGGAATTACTGGTTTTGCAGCTTCGCTCTCTATGGCAGCGTCAGAATATTTATCTACCAAGGCGGAAGGAGAAGGCAAAAGCGCTGGTAAGTCGGCTCTTTATACGGGCTTGGCCTATGTTGTGACTGTTATTTTGCTTATTTTGCCATACATATTTACAACCAATTTTTATCTCGCCTTGGGTCTGGCACTGTTGATAGCAGTTGTGATTATTGCTGTGTTTAATTATTTTATGTCTGTGACAAATGATTTGAATTTCCGCAAGCAGTTCCTAGAGATGGTAATAATAAGTTTCTCTGTCTCGGCAATTTCATTCGGTGTCGGTTTGCTAGTACGCACAGTCTTTGGTATTGATGTTTAATGATTGATTAATAAAGCTGTGTGTGGCTAAAGATTATTAGTAATACTTTGCAGCTTGAAGGTTGTGCCCTGGTAACAGGACGGGATAGACAAGCTCCAGTTGCTAGGTTTTGATATACACCCAGGCAGCGGGGTAAAGCCTCGCTGCCTGGGTGTATTTTTTGTGGAAAATGGCTTAAAGTCTGATACCTCAACCGAAAGGTTGGGCTGATTATAATATCTTTGTCAATTGGAGTTTTTTGACCAAAGAATTTACTAATCTTCTTTTATCTCCATTTCTATAAATTTGGCATCCACACCTTTAATCAGATTAAGTTTGCGTGTGAGCTCCTCTAGCTTTTCCTTTTCGCCCACTACTTCCAGGAAAATAAGTCCAGTCTCTGTACAATCATCCAGAACACCGTCATGGATGCCCAATCGTATCTTTATCAAGCATCCCCAGGCAGAAAGAATCTTCTGCATCTGGACAGCAGCTTCTGTGCGGTGGTTGAGATAGATCAGAATAATTGATTTTTTCATGTTTTTTCTTTTTAAAATAATTAGCACACAGGAGTTTATCAATGATAAAAATCAGCTTTTGCTATACAGGTTGTCCAAAAAACTGGATTTTTCTATCTTAAAGCCAGAAACGAAAATTCCTACGGCTATGAAAAAGATTCACTTCATTTTACTAAGTCTATTTTTACTATTGTTTACCACAGGATATTCACAGCGTGGTCTTTATGAACCTATTGATCTGTCACGTGTAACATGGTCGTTGGATGACTTTGGCCGTATGTATACTTTTGATGATGTACCTGTTGATAAAATACAAAAGGAGTTTGGCTTTAGGCCTACTGACAAATGGCTCAAGGAGGTTAGACTGTCTGCTGTACAGTTTGGCGGTGGATGCTCAGGCTCATTTGTATCTGCCGATGGGTTGATTATGACTAATCATCATTGTGTGCGTAGCCGTCTGAGGGACATTGAGCGAGAAGGAGAGAATATTTACCGTGATGGTTTCTATGCCAGGAGCCTGTCAGAAGAGCGCCGTTTTCCAGGTCTATACGTAGATCAATTGATTGATATCAAGGACGTAACATCTGTTATTTTTGACGCCATGGGTAAAGGTCAGAGTGCCGAGGAAAAAGTACAGCTAAAAAACGATAAGATCAAAGAGCTGGAGCACAAGTACACAAATAAGAAAAAACACATCATTGCTAAAGTCGTGACTCTTTACAATGGAGGAAAATATTCTCTTTACATATACAAACGTTATGATGACATCCGTCTGGTCATGGTACCAGATGTACAGATTACAGCAACGGGCTGGGATTGGGATAACTTTACTTATCCCCGTTATGAGCTGGATTTTGCTTTTGTGCGTGCTTATGAGAACGGTAAGCCTGCCCGGATAAAGCATTATTTCACATGGAGCGACAGAGGCGCTTCGGAGAATGAGCCTGTGTTCGTTATAGGCCGCCCTGGTAATACCGACCGTTTGCTATCGGTAAAAGAACTGGAATTTTACCGTGATGTGCGCCATCCTTTGATACTGAATTATTTTAACCAGCGCTATAATGCCCAGTTTAAGTACTTTATCAATCATCCTGAGCGTCAAGCACATGAGCTTAGCACTTTGCTAAGCATAGCAAACGCTCGTAAATATTACGCTGGTATTTATATGGCTCTACGTGATGATTATATAATGACCAGGAAAAAGAGGTTTGAGCAAGCATTGAAAGACAGCGTTATGTCCAATCCCCAGCTCAAGTCACAGTACGCAGGTCTGTGGCACCATATAGATTCAATTATTGACCAGCTTAGCAAGATAGAACCACAATATCTGTTTGCAAGCCTGCTAACCCGTATGCCTTCAGCTGCATGGCAAACAGCTTTTCATTTATATCGTTATGCAAAGGGTGATCAGTCTATGACTTTTGACCAGGTCTTTGTGCCAGAGACTGATACAGAGCGGGAAGATTATAATGTACAGGCTATTGCTGATTTTCTGTACAAGGTCAAGGGAGATAATTGTTTCATTCTACAGAGCCTGTTCCGCAAGGACAAGGATGCTTACCAGAGCCTCAAACAGGTAACCAGGCTTTATGACCGTAAATTTGCCAGAGAAATTTATGAGCTAGGCGCTGCTGAAATCATGGAGTCCGAAGATCCGCTAATGATAGTTGCCAGGTTGATAATGAAAACTATTGAGGACAACCAGGCCAGGCGCCAGAAACTTATGGCTGAGCTCGATGTGGATAATCAAAAACTGGGTTATCTGATCTTTAAAGTTTATGGCACAAATATTCCTCCTGACGCCACATTGACCTTGCGCATAACACCTGGATTTATGCGTGGCTATGAATATAATGGCACATTAGCTCCTGCTAAGACTACTTATTATGGCCTCTATGACCGATATTATTCCTTTGGCAAGAAGCCATATCCATGGGGATTACATCCTCGCTGGCAGAAACCACCTAAAGGATTGGATCTGTCTATACCAATGTGTTTTGTTTCGACTAATGATATTGTGGGGGGTAATTCAGGTAGTGCTGTTATAAACAAAGACCGTCAGATAGTAGGTCTAATTCATGACGGAAATCTCGAGAGCTTGGCTGGAGCATACATCTTCCTCGAGGATGATAACCGGGCTATTGCGACAGATTCATGGGGATTGATGGAGGCTTTAAAGTATGTTTATAAGACGGACAGGTTAATAAAAGAGATACAGATTGGTCATTTATCTAAGTAATTCTGGTATACGACAGGAGGCGGCTCTGCCGCCTCCTGTCGTATTTTCAGCATGAGTTTTAATACAGAAAATCTTTCGTGGATTAGTAAATTATATTTGTCTTAGGCATTTTGCGCTGTAGGTCCATAACCTTACCAAAGCCCACCCTGGTGCCCTGAAGATCTAATGTTTTCAGGTTTTGCATATTATTAATACCAGGAGGAAGCTGTGTTATCTGATTATTTGTCAGGCTAAGTATTTGTAAATTCGAGAGCTTGGTTATTGATTGGGGCAAGGATGTGAGTTTGTTATTACCTAGAAATAATTTTTGCAGATTCTGGAGGTTACTTATACTCGCTGGTATTGCTTTAAGGTGATTCGCATAAAGGTTCAGTTCCTTCAGATTAGTTAACTTGCCAATGTCCTCGGGCAGAACTTCGATCAGATTCCACGAAAGGTTTAGTACCTGAAGATTTTTTAGCTCAAAAAGCTCGTGTGGTAGGACACTGATTCTGTTGTGCTGGAGATAAAGGCCTTTGAGTTTGACCAGTTTCTTGATCTCAGAAGGGATAGAGTCTAGATTGGTGTTATTAAGATAAAGGTATTCTACTTTTTCTGGGTTAGCTAAAGCTTTGGCCAGGGAGCGAAAAGCTGTTTGTGTGTTTTCTTGTTGGGCTTTTAATATTGTGGTTATTAGTAATACTGCTAATATTGTTGATAGATGTCTCATTGATTTGGTTTTAGGCTGTTCCTCATTTAATACGGAGGAACAGCCATTTTTGTTATGCTAAATAATTAAAAAGGATGTTGTTTTTTGAAATTAGCTTTACCTTGCTCGAGGAATTTGATGAAGTCATCCACATTGGTGTTGTACTCCATAGGTTGTGCCAGCACATTACCTTGCCAGTCTATAAGCACATAGAATGGTTGTGCGTTTTTGTTGAAGTTAACTATTTGTATATCTGCGTTTTGTTTGCCAAGCATTTTCTTTAGTTTGCCGTCAGCCAGAGAAATAAACCAGCGGTCTTTGGGGGTTTCAATGACTTTGTCATCCACATATAGCGAAAGGATAATGTAATCATTCTGTAAAATTTTTAGCACACGTGGGTCAGACCACACGTATTCCTCCATTTTACGGCAGTTCACACATCCGTGCCCGGTAAAATCAACGAAAATAGGTTTTTTCTGTTCTTTAGAACAATTAAGTGCCTGGTACACATCAAAGTATCCAACAAGATTGTGTGGCAGATGTAGCTGGTCCGAATAAAGAGGCTTATCACATAGCTGTACTGCTGATTGTCCCAGAGTCATTCTCTCCAGATCAAACTCCTGTGTTGTCTTTGGTGGCAGGTATCCGGACAGGGCTTTTAGTGGAGCGCCCCACAAGCCTGGTATCAACCAGATGACAAAGGTGAAAGTTATTATCACAAAGAATAACCTAATGACTCCAATTCTCTCCACATCAGTATCGTGGGCAAATTTGATTTTCCCCAACAGATAGAGTCCCATCAACGAGAAGATCACAATCCACAGGGACAGGTATACATCGCGGTTAAGCAAACCCCAGTGGTATGTCTGGTCAGCGACAGAGAGGAACTTCAGACCAAGTGCCAGTTCGAGGAAACCAAGAATAACTTTAACAGAGTTGAGCCATCCACCTGACTTTGGTAGAGTATTAAGGAATTCAGGGAAGAGGGCAAACAGGGTAAATGGCAATGCCACACCAAGAGAGAAGCCCAGCATACCAATTATTGGCTTGAGAATCAGGCCTCCCTGGGTAGATTCGACGAGGATACCACCTACTATAGGACCTGTGCATGAGAATGAGACCAGAACCAGAGTGAAAGCCAGGAAAAAGATGCCAATCAGTCCACCCTGCTCAGATTTCTTACTAATTTTATTAACCCATTTATAAGGCAATGTAAGCTCAAAAGCACCGAAGAAAGAAATGGCGAAAATTAAGAATATTACGAAAAACAGGATGTTAGGTAGCCAGTGTGTCGATAACCAATTGGCAAAATCAGCAGATAGATTCTCCCCTCCAATGATGTTGGTGATAGCCACAAGGATGGCTATAGGAACAGTATAAATAAGCACTATTGATATGCCATAAATCATAGCATTGATACGTCCGCGAATCTTATCTTTGCCCTTGATGAAGAATGCCACGGTCATTGGTACCATAGGGAATACACAAGGTGTGAGCAGAGCAGCCAGACCCAGAAGGAATGATATCCAGAAAAACCAGCCGAGGGATTGCTTTTTCCCTGCTCCAGACCAAGGATTGTTAGATACAAGAATAGGTGTATAACCTGTGGGTTTGAGGCTTACCTTGGTGACAGTGTCGGCAAGGCTACCTTGTTTTATCTTAACATGAGTTGTCTTGGTTGTCTGGGTTGATTCTTGTGCTTGATATTGCTTTACACCGACAGCGGTAGCCGTTGTTTCTTTATGCTGTGTTTGTGGGACAGGTGTCGTTTTTTGTCCACTGACTGCACCAGCTTTATATTGGCTTCCTTTTATAGGTATAGCAAAATCTTCTGTGAAGTTAATACAGCGTCCTTGCTCAGTACATACCTGTCCATCCAGAGAGCCTTTAATTTCAAAGTCAATGGGTTTGAGGATCTGGATTTTTATTTTGAAAGTAGCTTGATGTTCGTAATAGTATTCGTCTTTCTGGAAAATTTCGTCAAAAACTTTGATTGGTGTGCCTACTTCTATTATTTTTCCATTTGATTCGTAATAAGGAGATGGTTCGAGTGTTATACTCAATGGCAGAGAGCCTCCAGGGGGGTTGCTAGGAGCGAACAAATGCCAACCCGGGTCTATTTTTGCCTTGAAAACAAGGTAAAGTTCACTATTGGAGATTTTTTCCGTAGAAAACTCCCAGAAAGCATGCTTCTCGACCTGTGCAAATACTTTATTGCCCAGCAAAAGAGAAAGTGTTATTAGAAAGATGCTAAAAATTCTTTTTGTCATAGCATTGATGTTTTTTATTTGTCGTTTTAATAACTAATGCACTAAAGTACCAATTTTTTGACCATTCAAAATTTTTAAAATATTTCCTTTTTCAAAAATGTTAAATACAATAATAGGCATATTATTTTCCTGACACAATGTAAATGCTGTCAGATCCATTACACGTAGCTGTTTTTCGATGACCTGGTGGAAAGAAATTTCTTCGAAAAATTTAGCATCAGGATTCTTTTTTGGGTCACTATCATACACACCTTTAACATTTGTGCCTTTTAGAAGTATGTCGGCGTTGATCTCTATAGCTCTTAAAGCTGCGGCTGAGTCTGTTGTAAAGAAGGGGTTGCTAGTGCCACCTGCGAAGATAACGATTTGTCCATTTTCGAGAGCCTTTATTGCCCTGGGGCGTGTGTATCGTTCGGCATAAGGTTCCATAAAAGTAGATGTTAGCACAAGAGCTTTAGCTCCCAACTGTTCGAGAACACTTTGCATAGCCAGTGCGTTAATGACAGTAGCAAGCATACCCATATAATCCCCTTTTATTCTATCAATACCTATGTTTGTTCCTTTAAGCCCACGAAAGATATTACCACCACCGAGCACAATTCCAATTTGTGCACCCATCTGCTGAGCTTGAATAATTTCATTAGCAAATAGTATTATAGTATCGGCGTGAAGACCTTTCTCCTCAGGACCTGCGAGAGCTTCGCCGCTTAGCTTGAGTAAGATTCTTTTGTAATTAACCATGATAGCCGTTTTACCTAAAAGTTTTAACCACAATACAATTATATGAAAAAAAAATCCGTTAATGTAAATAAATATGAATTTAGGACTGTTTTTTTTACCTTTGTGGAAAGATTTTTGAGTATATTTACAATAATAAAATAAATTTTAGTAGCTATGAAAAAATTAATCTCTACATTATTTCTGCTCGCTATAGTAATAGTGGCTTTTTCGCAGATGAAGGAGCCAGAGATGGTTTTTGTACAGGGAGGAGAGTTTTATATGGGTAATGATTACTCACCAGGACAAAATGCACGTGACGAGAAGCCAGAGCATAAAGTAAAAGTAAGTGACTTTTATATAGGAAAATACGAAGTAACATTTGAAGAATTTGACCTATTTTGTGGGGCTACAGGTTATCCAAGGCCTGATGATGGTGGTTTTGGCCGTGGCAAGCACCCAGTAATTAACGTAAGTTGGGTTGGAGCTATCAAGTATTGCAATTGGCTTAGTACTTCTTTCCGTCTGGATAAGGTATATGAATTCCGCGAGGACTCACTGGGGTTGGTCATCGAGAAAGTAAACTGGGATGCTAATGGCTATCGTCTTCCAACAGAGGCAGAATGGGAGTTTGCGGCCCGAGGAGGCGTTGAATCTAAAGGTTATCCATATCCTGGAAGTGCAAATCTTGACGAGGTAGCGTGGTATTCAGAGAATTCAGGAGATGAAACACATGAGGTAGGCCAGAAAAAACCAAATGAATTGGGCCTGTATGATATGCTCGGTAATGCTTTCGAATGGTGCTGGGATTATTATGATCCTAAATATTATGCTAATAGTCCTGATACTGATCCGCGAGGACCAGAATTTGGTAGGGATAGGGTTTATCGCGGTGGATCTTTCAAGAGTCCAAAGGAACACATGCGTATAACAAAGCGTTTCCATTTCATGCCAAATAAGCCACAGGGTACGATAGGCTTCCGTCTAGCCCGCACAAAGAAATAAACAGGTTTTAGGTACGAAAGAACACGGGCTGCCATGCGGCAGCCCGTGTTTTATATTGTCAGAAGTTGTCTAGTACAGTATGGATTAAACAAATAGGAGTACGAAGTTTAAAAAAGTCTGGAGCGAATATAATCAAAATACTATGTTTAGTTACTTATCAGAATCTGATAGTTAAACTAACTAGAGAGATTTATATTCGACTGAAGGG
>JALVRO010000305.1 GCA_027031265.1 Bacteroidales bacterium
CCTGTTCTTTATAAAAAATACATAAGTCTGGGAGCTAAAGTCCTGGCCTTTAATGTGGACCCTGATTTTAATTATTGTGTCGATGGTCTCATGGTACTTGATTTGTATGATGTGCCAATAGATGTAGTGCGCTCCATGGCCAAGGAACTTAACCAGGAACAGCTACTCGATAGGTTTATAACTGATTAAATTTCAGGTTTGTGTTAAACATTGTTATACATGGTCTGCTCATAGGCTTGTTTGCTTCTATGCCTGTTGGAGCCCTGGCTGTACTGTCGATCCAGAAGACGATGAATGGAGGTTTAACTTCTGGATTTGTTATAGGGCTGGCTGCCGCTTTGGTAGATCTTTTCTATGCTACAGTGGCGGTACTGGGCCTTACTATGATAAAAGATTTTATGCTTAGACATGAGTTGACCTTAGGAATTATAGGATCGCTATTCCTGGTTGTCTCTGGTATTAAGATTTACCGTTCTGATACTATAAAACAGTATAAAAGCCGTGGAAATATCTCCCACGTTAAACTGGCAAATGATTTTGCTTCAAGTGTGTTGATTGCGGCTTCTAATCCTGTGACTATAATAGGTTTTGGTAGCTTTTTTGCTAGCTTTGGCATAAGTAGTATCGTGACTACAAAGTTTGATGTGATAATATTTTTACTCTTTCTCTTCGTGGGTGCCTGCCTCTGGTGGTTCACTCTTTCTTTTATTGTTAATAAGTTCCGTTATAAGATTCGCTTGCGTTTCCTTGTGCTAATAAACAGAATAACCGGTGTTGTGGTATTTGCTATGGGTATAGGCATTATTATTTCGCTAATATTTTTTAAATAAAAAATCAGAAAAATGGACGACAAATTCTTTGATCAATTGACCAATGAACAGCTGATGACCATTGGAAATTTTATTATCTGGGACCTTAAATCTAATCCCCAGCAGAACGAGCAGAGAAAAGAAATTCTCAGACACATTTTATTCAAACTGGAGATGAGGGATGCTATCACTCGTCTCGATGCTGCAGCTGCACACAAATCCCTTCAAAATGACGATTTTGCTGGTATTAGTATCTTCTATCCAGATAGCCGTAGTGTGGCTGACGAAAAAGTCAATAATTTCCTCAAGGAAAACATGCAAAACTTTGGTATTGTTATCCACTGGACAAAGAAACGATTTAATCGTAATTAATTTTGATTTATTTTCTACAGGCTGAAACCATGTGCAACGTTTCTTAATTCACCACAGAGGACACAGATTTTTTTAGATTAATTTCTGTGCTTTTTTCTGAGTTAATCAGTGGTTAAATCTTTATCACAGATTTTCCTAACTGCTACGAGCGCGACGGTCATGCGATGACACCGGCACGGAGCGAAGCATTCAGGTAATTTGGGCTCTGTGATTTGTTTGTTGTGGTGAGAGCAAGCTATTTGGGCTTTTGCGGTCAGTCAGGTTTGTGTGCGACTGACGTCGCTTTGTGCCCTGCAATCCTTTACAGGGTTACCTGAAGGTCATGGCTAACGCCATTTGTCTGTACGCCTCTTGGCCCTTAGAGCCTTAGAAAGCCGTAGGCTTCGATTATTGGCGTTGCATGGAAATGCAACGCCATTTTGCGAAGCAAAATATGGTTTAGGATTTTTATTTTGCCATGTTAGTATAAAGACTATTTTTGTGCATTATTAAAACACAAAACAATGCACGACAAAATTCTTGTTATTGACTTTGGTTCCCAGTATACTCAGTTGATAGTCAGAAAAGTACGTGAGCTTGGCGTCTATTCAGAGCTGGTTCCTTTCGCTCGCTTCACATCTGTGGACGAGTCGGTCAAAGGAGTTATACTCTCTGGAAGCCCTTATTCTGTTCATGACCTGGAGCATCCTACTATTGACCTGGATAAAATCCTTGGCAAAGTGCCAGTGCTTGGGATATGTTATGGAGCACAATATATTACCCAGAGCATGGGTGGTCGTGTCGAGCAATCAGACAAGAGGGAATATGGCAGGGCACAAGTTTATTTTACCATTAGATCTGAGCTTTTTGCGGGCATAGAGAATGGTACGCAGGTGTGGATGTCTCACTCTGACCATATCGAGCAACTTCCTGAGGGCTTTGTTATTACTGCTAGGACAGACAATATACCAGTAGCTGCTTTTGAGGCTGGGGATAGTGGCATTTATGCCGTACAGTTCCATCCTGAGGTCTATCATACTGTCCAGGGCAAAGAGATTCTGTATAACTTTGTTATTAATATCTGTGGGGCAAAGGATGACTGGCAACCGCAATCCTTCATCGAGTTTACTGTTGAGTGGATTAGAGAACAGGTAGGCCAGGAACGCGTGATACTGGCTATCTCTGGTGGTGTGGATTCTACTGTGGCTGCTTTCTTGCTGAATAGAGCTATTGGCGACCAGCTAACGGCAATATTCGTTGATACTGGCTTGCTTAGATACCAGGAGTTTGAGTCTGTATTGGAGGGCTATCGTTCACTGGGACTGAATGTTATTGGTGTGGATGCTAAAGATCAGTTTTATTCAGCTTTGAGAGGAGTGTCAGACCCAGAGCAAAAGAGAAAAATCATTGGCCGTAAATTTATAGAAGTCTTTGAGAAGGAGGCCTCTCGGGTTAAGGATGCTAAATGGCTGGCACAGGGTACTATTTATCCTGACGTTATCGAAAGTGCCGTGGGACATCATGCTGCTCAGACCATTAAATCACATCATAATGTTGGCGGACTGCCTGAGAGAATGAATCTCAAGGTCATTGAGCCTTTGCGCTTGTTGTTCAAGGACGAGGTGAGGCGCGTAGGCCGGGCACTTGGTATCCCTGACCAGTTTATCAACCGCCATCCTTTCCCCGGGCCTGGACTGGCTATTCGTATAATTGGTGAAATAACTCCCCAGAAAGTTACCTTGCTGCAGAAAGTAGATCATATTTTTATCGAAGAATTACGGCGTAATGATCTGTATGACAGGGTGTGGCAGGCTTTTGCAGTACTTTTGCCAGTGCAGACAGTTGGTGTGATGGGCGATGAGCG
>JALVRO010000306.1 GCA_027031265.1 Bacteroidales bacterium
ATAGCTGACAAAGACAAAAAAGCCTTATATATGGGCATGTCTTTCTTACCTGTGGCAGGCGGTAACTTCCTCGGCGGATACCTGTCAGGGTCTGTATATCAAAAACTTGCAGACAAACCAACCCTGCTAAAACATTATCTCCAGAACCATGGAATACAGGTTCCACAAGGTCTCAAACCACACGAACTCATGGATTATGCAAGCCAGCAGCTACACATACAACCACAACAAATCACAGATACACTATGGAACACATATCATCCTTCGCATATCTGGTATGTTTTCTTCGCAATAGGAATGATTGCTGTGGTGGGACTAATCCTTTACGACAGATTTATCATACGGAAAAATGGTGGACCGACTAAAAATTCACACTAAGTCTTAACAAACAAAGGCGGCCGCTGGCCGCCTTTGTTTTATTACAAAAAAGCCAGTCATCTCTGACTGGCCTTGCTACGTGGTGCCACCTGGATTCGAACCAGGGACACCGGGATTTTCAGTCCCGTGCTCTACCACCTGAGCTATGGCACCAACCGTTAAGCGATTGCAAATATAAAAAAATCCAAATCAAAAAAACAAATTTTTTCTATGAAAAAAATATTTTTCGTAATTACCAGTCTTATAATCTGTAGCTTAGCCAACGCAACAAATGACACCACACGACTCGCTATCAATGCCTATCCGGTTGACCTTGATTACCAGCTAAAAGCATCAGAGGTATATACACCTCTAGGGACTTTATTCACCCCATCCATGCAGCAGAGCCTGGATATCACAGCAAGTATGTATAATCTGGCTTTTTATACTCTCGATAGAATCAAATGGACAAAAATAAAACAGCCTTTTCTGAGACCCCTGGCCCAGACTTTGACTTTTTACAGCGCAATAATAGGGCTGACCTTCTTCCCTTTTGGAGACAGCTGGCTTCACGAGGAATTTCACCGTTCGATACTCACATATCACGGCATACATTCTCATGATCAGGTTTATGACTTTCCAATATTTTCAAGTCTTATCAGTGTTAATGATGTTAGCGACTCAGCACTAATTGCTTTTAAAGCATCTTCACCCGCCGATTTTATTAGACTTCATGAAGCTGGTATAGAGGGTGAATATCTGTTAATCAATAGGTTAAATACTCTTAATTTCTTCTATAATCAAGACTATCCATACTATATTCCTGAGTTACTGATTGCACTTAATTCATTTTACTACGTATGGTCTTGCCATACACAGGTAGCACAGAAAATCACACAACAGCTAAACCAGAAAGAAATAAACATCAAAGACAGGGACTTCACAGGGCTAGATTTTACAGCTTGGGTTTATGACCTATTTCGTCCTGACGAACCATATTCTGCTCGTGGCACACATCCATCAGGTACAGGAATTGACCGTTATCGCAAACCATCTGATCTGACCGCACAAGAGCTCTCATATCTCAAACGTCAAGGTTACATGCAGCTTATTAATTTTATTTCACCTTTCTTACTTAATATCAATGGCTTTACCTATGGCCAGCTAAAGTTTAACTTTGCTTTTAGATACTTTCTAACTTCATTCGGCTCTGATCTAACAATACACAATTACTTAAAAACCAATAGACTAAACCTAATAATAAGTACTCATTTTTTTCATAATTACAATAAAACATTTCCAGGACTCGAACTGCAGGTAGTTGACTACAGTTTTTTTCACAAACATCTAATACTAAACACAGATTTTCAGATATTTGCACAACCAAAAAATTTTGATTTCCACACACAAGAGCCTATGTTCGGATCCAGTGCAACAATAAATATGGGGATAAAGGCATTACCTCACACATTTATCAGGCTGGGGATCACAGCAAAAACCAAAGGGTGGGTTGCAGGAATCGTACAACAAACAGAGACCTTAAATGGATTTTTAGGCTTAACATACAGGTTCTAATAACTAGCGTTACAAACTTTTTCCCGGGGCAAAAGCAAAAAAGACATGGTTTTAAGCTGTTAATGCCTAAACTGCTCTGCTTTATGTTCAGCTTATCCAATAGTCTTGACTTACAAAGCCCATTTCACATTGAAAAAGTATAAGGGCCAGTAGGATAAACCGGTTTTACAAAGACCAACGACGGCAGGGCCTGGGCCCTGCCGTCGTTGGTCATAATTCTTTTATCAAATGCAAATAACTAACTAATTATCACTGTGCATTTTACGGATCCTCTCCAAAACATTTGATGTATCCGAAACAAAAACTTTGGTATGGTTGTAAATCGAATCAGCATCAATGCCGGCCAGACGCCTCAGTTCCTCAGGCTTTCCATGCTCAATGAATTCATCAGGTATAGCTATTACTAATACATCATTCTTATAACCACGACTGTTCATAAATTCCAGCACAGCACTACCAAAACCTCCTAAACGTGCATTTTCCTCGACTGTAACAACTTTATTAAAATTCTCAAAAACTTCTTGCAACAACTCCTCATCCAGGGGTTTGACAAATCTCATATCATAATGGGCCACGGATAGACCATCGGCTTCCAGTTTTTCAATAGCTTTCTTAGCTTCTTGACCAATAAAACCAATCGATAAAACAGCTACATCTTTACCATCCTTTAGTTTACGTCCCCTGCCAATTTCTATCTCCTGCATTGGCATCTTCCAATCAATAGTCACTCCACGACCACGCGGATAACGTATTGCAAAAGGAAATGCATTTTTCTCCAGCTGTGCCGTGTACATCAAGTTGCGCATCTCTATCTCATCCATTGGAGCAGAAACAACTATGTTTGGAACAATACGCATGAATGACAGGTCAAAGACTCCATGGTGTGTAGCACCGTCAGCACCTACTAGCCCTCCGCGGTCTATACAAAAAACAACATGTAATTTCTGGATAGCAACATCATGAATCACCTGGTCATAAGCCCTTTGCAAGAAAGTAGAATAAATAGTAACAAAAGGGATCATCCCTTCCTTAGCCAGACCCGCTGCAAAGGTAACAGCATGTTGCTCAG
>JALVRO010000307.1 GCA_027031265.1 Bacteroidales bacterium
ACCATAACCTTGTAACAGACGTATTTTCTAAGGTTGATGTAATTGTCGTGCCATCAATCTGGGTAGAAAATTCTCCGCTTGTAATCCACGAAGCCCAAGCTTGTCAAATTCCTGTAATTACTGCTGAGACTGGTGGAATGGCTGAGTATATTAAACATAAGGTCAACGGGCTACTTTTCAAATTCCGCGACGTACAAAGCCTGTATGAACAAATGCTTTGGGCACTGGAACATCCCGACCAGATGCGACGCCTTGGCCAGCGCGGCTACCTTTATTCTCCCGAGGGACAGGTCCCTGACATTGAAACTCATTGCAAGGAGTTAGAGAGAATTTATGAGAAAACAAAAAAACTATAAACTTTCTTTAAAATTTTTAATTTTTCATCTATCTTGAATAAAAATCTACTCTTTTTATCATGGAACCTTATAAACAGTTAGTTATATACGAAGACAAAGATAAACACATTGAAGTCCAGCTAAAACAAGAGACTTTATGGCTGGATGCAAGACAAATTGCATATTTATTTGATGTCCAACGACCGGCTGTAGTTAAGCATATTAGAAATATTTATAAATCAGAAGAGTTAGATGAAAATTCAACCTGTTCCATTTTGGAACAAGTTGCAGCAGATGGAAAAAAAAGAAAAATCAAGTTTTACAATCTTGATGTGATAATAGCAGTGGGTTATCGCGTTAATTCCAAGAAAGCTACGCAATTTAGAATTTGGGCTACCAATATACTGCGTAATTATCTCATCAAAGGCTATGTAATCAATGAAAAAAGCCTGACTAAACAAAAACTCAAAGAACTAGAAAAAACAATAAAATTTATCAAAGAAAATATAAAAACGCCCATTCTAACAGCAAAGGAAGCCATAGGAATACTTGAAATCATTGAGAGATATGCATTAGTATGGAAATGGATTGAGGAGTATGATTCAGGAAAAATAAAAGTTGAAAACACAAGACCAGAAAGAAAGAGAATAACATACGAAGAAGCCAAAGCTGCGATTGACCAACTTAAATCTTATTTAATAGAACGAAGTGAAGCATCAGAAATTTTTGGACAAGAACGGGATAGAGGTCTTTTTGAAAGTGCTTTAAATACAATTTTTCAAACCTTTGGTGGTCAAGAACTTTATCCGTCTTTGGAAGAGAAAGCTGCTTATTTACTTTATTTAGTTATTAAAAATCATCCATTTGTTGATGGTAATAAACGAATTGGCGCACTATTGTTTTTAAAATTTTTATATGAAAATATTTCACAAGAAGAACTTTTCAAAAAATTTAATAGCAATACTTTGACAGCTTTATGTTATTTGATTGCAGCAAGTCCTACTGAACAAAAAGACCAATTAATTAATCTTATTATGAACTTTATCGCATGGAAAGAAGAAAACTAAATTTATATACCACAAAAAGTCATCGTAAATTATCGCGAGATTTAGCAAATAAAAACTTAATACCCTTTTATTTAACTAAACAAAATGACAAAAAACTCAATTAAACCCCAAAATTTTAACTTCTGGCGGCTGACGCTGGACACAAATCCAGAAGACTGCAACCTTCACTGCATTATGTGCGAAGAACACTCGGAATATTCAGACTTTAAGCAGCGACTATTTGAACGCTATGGTATTCGCCGCCGTGAAATGCCTGCTGAGTGGCTGGAACCTATCTTCAAACAAGCTAAGCAGCTTGGCATACGCGAAATTATCCCATCTACAATGGGCGAACCACTACTCTATCGCCATATTGACAAAATCTTTCAGCTTGCACTCAAATACGACATCAAAATTAACCTGACAACAAACGGCACATTTCCGCGTCGCAGCGCTACCGAGTGGGCTAAAATCATCGTCCCTGTCACGACAGACACAAAATTCTCAGTCAACGGCGCTACTGTCAGTGTAGCTGAAAGCATTATGAAAGGACTGAACTTCAAAAAGCAAATCCAGAATATCCGAGACTTCATTGCTGTGCGCGACCAATACTTTGCAGAGACTGGCTGGTATAGCCGAGTCAGCTTCCAGCTGACTTTTATGCGCAACAATATGCACCAGCTGCCTGACATCATCCGACTGGCTGCTGAGCTGGAAGCCGACCGCATCAAAGGACATCACCTGTGGGTACATTTTCCGCAGCTTGAGAGGTTAAGCTTCAAATGCTGCCCAGAAGCCATCGCTGAATGGAACGGGATTGTTGAAAAAGCCTACGAAGCAGCAGAAAAATACCGCCGCAGTGACGGCAGCAAAATCTTGCTTGAGCAAATTTACCCGCTGTCCGAAACTGAAACAACCGAAGTACCTGAAGATTACGAGTGCCCGTTCCTTGGACGAGAGCTATGGATTTCAGCCACTGGCAAGATTTCTCCATGCTGTGCGCCTGATGAACTGCGCGACCGGCTTGGCTTCTTCGGCAACATCCAGCAAGTCAGTCTCCTTGACGTAATCCAATCCGATCGATACATCAACCTCTATCTAAACTACAAACAACATCCCGTCTGCCGCAAATGCGTAATGCGAAAACCAAAGGAAGAAATTCAGAAGTATTTTGAAAATTTGAAAGTTTATAAATCTGCTACTTGAAAATATCTCACTTTCCTCGCCCGAAACTCAAACATCGCAAAAAATATCTCACTTTTTTAACAGAAAACTCAAATATTTTTCAAAATATCTCAGTTTTTACTTGAGAAACTCAAATATTTTGAGTAATATTTAGAAAAAATTTCACATTATGAAATCTCAAAAATTAGAAAATTTTCAGGCTGGGCATTATGAGAAAATAAATGATTATCAATATTTTGTTCCAAATAAAATAAATAAAAACTGGACAACGCAATATCCAGAAATTTTGTTTTTGGTTGAAAAAGCCTCAGCAAGCATTGGCAAATTGAACTCATTCTCAGAATTAGTTCCAGACCTTGACTTATTTTTGCAACTGCATTTAACAAATGAAGCTGTTAAGTCTAGTAAAATTGAAGGAACAAAAACTAATATTGATGAAGCATTGATGAATTATGAAGATATTTCTCCAGAAAAAAGAGACGATTGGCTGGAAGTCCAAAATTATATAAATGCAATTAATTACGCTTTACAAAGATTACATGAATTGCCTTTAAGTTCAAGACTATTGAAAGAAACACACAAAATTTTGCTATCCGGTGTAAGAGGCAAGCATAAAAATCCAGGAGAATTCCGCAGTTCGCAAAATTGGATTGGCGGCACATCACCGCGAAATGCTGTATATGTTCCGCCTTTGCATACTTATATTGACGATTTAATGTCTGATTTAGAACAATTTATCCATAATAACAAAATACTCCTTCCTCATTTGATAAAAATCGCTATGATTCATTATCAGTTTGAAACAATACATCCTTTTCTAGACGGCAATGGAAGGCTTGGAAGGCTGCTTATAACACTTTATCTTATTTACAAAAAAGTTATTGAAAAGCCAATATTATCAATCTCTGTGTTCTTTGAAAAAAACAGAAAAGAATATTATGAGAACTTAAATAATGTAAGATTAAAAAATGATTTTATTAGTTGGGTAAAATTTTTTCTTGAAGGCATTGATTATTCTGCAAATTTTACAGCTGATACTTTAAAAAAGATGTTGGTACTAAAGCAGCATACAGAAGAATTAATTCAAAAAAGCTTAGGACGAAAAGCTTCAAATGGTTTGATTCTGTTAAATTACTTATTTAAGCATCCAGTAATAAAAGTAAAAGACGTAGCTGAATTGCTAAATTTTACTTATAATCCAGCACACATGTTGGTAAACGGACTTGTAAGATTAGGCGTCCTGAAAAAAGTCAAGCAAAACAAAAAAACTAATATCTTCATTTTCAGTCAATATTTAGAATTGTTCTAAAATCTCTCACATTTCAACACCAAAACTCAAACATCTCAAAAAATATCTCACTTTTTTAACAGAAAACTCAAATATTTTTCAAAATATCTCAGTTTTTATTTGAGAAACTCAAATATTTTGAGAGAAAAATTTTTTTACATAGCAAAATTAACGGCTAAAACAAAAATCTAAAAACTATCGCAATGCTACCAATCCTCGCCGTTTACGGTATAAAAGACCGTGGAAGTTATCCTAAGCCAACGTTCGTCCACGACCATAATATGGCGCTACTTGCTGATGGCAAAATTGAACAATACCTGCACCTTGAGCGCTACACGAGATTGAAACACGATAACAGGCTGGATGATTTTATTGAAGACCTGCTGCTGAATGGTATTTTCAAACTTCCGCAAGACTTTGAAGTCGTGTTTGTCAATAGCTTTGAAGCAAATAGCTTTATTTCAAAGACCGGACGAGTCAAGTTTGAAAGTGCCAGACTGTTTCCATATCCGCCGCAGCTTGTTGAAAACTGCTTTTCCCGCTTTACAATCTGGACCTGGGACGGCAAGGAAGTACCAGCCTATATGCTTAGCCACGAACTGGCACACGTTTTTGCAAACCTGCCATTCTTCGGCGAACTCCGGGACAATAGTCTGCTCGTGCATTTTGACGGCGGCGCAAGTGTTGGCAATTTTTCAGCGTTTCTCTATCGTGACGGGAAGATGCAGCATATTGAAAGTCATTGGCAGCTGAGCTATCTGTCAAAGCTTTTCAACGATAACGCCTTGTCATTTTATATTTTAGACGAGAAGCCATTTGCGCACCTTTCAGTACCGGGCAAACTGATGGGTTTCGCTGCTTATGGCTCGCCAAATGAAGAACTGGCTGATTTTCTGCGCGAAAACGACTATTTCCGCAACATCTGGGACAATCCGCAAATTTTCTTTGACCGTGTCCACGAGCGATTTGGCACTCAGCTATCTGAATTTGATACGCACAATAAGTTCCTGCAAGATGTTGCTGCAACAATCCAATGGATTTTCACCACCGAAACACTGCGCCGGCTTACTCAGCTACAAGAAAAATACAAAGCCGACTATCTCTATTACGCTGGCGGCTCAGCGCTTAGCATTGTCACGAACTCAAAAATTGTTGAATCTGGACTGTTCAAAGACGTTTTTATCCCACCAGCAACCAACGATAGTGGGCTAAGCCTGGGCGCTGCTGCATATCTGGCTTGGCACAAAGGTCAATCCATAAAAATTCACTCGCCATACCTGAATAACGTCGCAACAGACCTGAAACATGATAATAATTATCCGACAGAACTAATCCGCAAGGTTGCTGAACTGATTATGCAAGGCAAAGTCATTAGCATTGCCCGCGGCTGGGGAGAAGCTGGTCCGCGTGCTTTAGGTAATCGCAGTATTATCGCACGCCCTGACAGCAAGGAACTTGCCCGAAAGGTCAGTATGCGCCACAAACGCCGTGAATGGTATCGCCCAATCGCACCAATTATGCTAAAAGAACTGGCAGACAAGGTCACAGGCAAAAATGTCCATCACCTTGCACGCTTTATGCTGCTGGAATACAAAATCTTACCTGAATATCAGCAACAACTTGAAGGCGTCATTCACGTTGACGGCACATCAAGAATTCAAATTCTCACCAGCCGCAGCGATAATCCGTTTATGTGGGACCTACTGACCTATCTGTGGAAAAAACACGGGGTTTACGGACTCATCAACACATCATTCAACATCCGCGGCGAACCAATCGTCCACACCTCCACCGACGCCCAACAATCTGCAAAGAAAATAGGACTGGATGCTGTGGTGATTGGGAATGAGTTGAAAATTTTTGTGAATGAAATTTAAGTAAAACCAAATACCATGTAAGTTCTGCGGAAAATTTGGATAAAACGAATTTTTGTGTAAAACTTTTACGATAATTAAACTTTAATTTCTGATATTAAAAACTAAATTTGATTTTAAATCTAATAAACTTGGTATGGAACAACTTAACAAAAATCTAACAGAACTTTATCAGTCAAAATGGAAGCACTTCTCAGAAAAATTATTAGAAATTACAAATTCCAATGATTACCCAGTAAAACCAACAAATCCCCTACTTATTAAAATTCCTAATGAAGATGAATATAAAAAAGCTGATATAAAAATAATGATTTTTGGAAAAGAAACTAACGACTGGGATAGGCATTTTAAAAATAACATTGTGTTAATTCAATCGTTTTATGTACACTTTTTTATTAATAAAACCAATAAAAATACTTTTCATAGACTAAATACCCCATTCTGGATAGGCGTAAAAAATTTTTTAGAAAGAATAAAACAACGTTATCCAGATAAAACAATTTATTTCTTATGGAATAATGTCATTAAAGTTGGTATAAAAACAAAAAAGGGTAAACCGCCAAGGTATATTCGTGAAATCGAAAAAACATATTTTCCTGTACTCAAAGAAGAAATTAATATCCTAAGACCTGATATTGTACTTTTCCTATCAGGAAATGGTTACGACAAATATTTAAAAGCCCAATTTCCTTCTATGAGTTTTGAACCAATCAAGAATTACCCTATCGACCAGCTAACTGAGGTGAATTTAGAAAATGTTGATCTTGCTTTTAGAAGCTATCATCCTTTTTTTCTTATCACACGAAGATTAATGAATGATTTTTTTAATGCAATATTAGATAATATTAAAATTTAAAAATTGAATTCAGCATTCCACCATTTTTTCAGTGTGTTGCTTATAAATTCACATTTTCTAAAAAATATTATTTTTCCCACTAGTAAAACTTTTTCAAAATCTCTAAAAATCTCCTACAGGTAAAACTTTAAACGCACAAAAATCTATTTAACCATGCCCCACTTCCCCACTCTCATCCAAACCCGCGAGTATGCTTATTTTGAAATAGACGGCAAACCTGCATTTGGTGACAGGAGATGGCTGGAAGCCTTGAAGTTTCATGAGCCTGGACTTGCACCAGTAAGAGACGAGAGAGGCTGGCATCATATTGATTTAAAGGGAGAACCAGTCTACAAACAGCGCTATAAACGTGCTTTCGGATATTATTTTAATAGAGCAGCTATAATTGATTGGGATGATAACTGGTTCCATATTGATCCGCAGGGGAAGCGAGTCTATCCTGAAAACTATGCCTGGACTGGCAATTATCAAGAAGGCTTATGCACTGTGAGGGACTGTGAAGGCAACTATTTCCATATTGACCAAGACGGTCGTAGGATTTATGCAGAAAACTACCGTTATGCGGGAGATTTTAAAGATGGATATGCTGCAGTACGGCTGAAAGACGGCTATTCTATGCACATCGACAAGTCTGGAAAGCCTCTTAATGGTAAAAAATTCCTTGACCTAGGCGTGTATCACAAAAATTATGCAACTGCACGGGATGAGCGCGGATGGTTTCACATCGATTTAGATGGTAACGAGCTTTATCCGCAGCGTTATCAGATGATTGAGCCGTTTTACAATGGCTTTGCGCTGGTCACAACCGTTGATCGCGAAAAAATGATAATAAATGAGAATGGTGAGCTTGTACAGATATTATAATTCCACAATATTCTAAAAAACATTTTTATAGGTGAAAATAAGCTCCTTAAATTCATCTAGAATATATATCTAAACTTAAAATGTGGTTCTCTCCTACAAATCTTCTTTATAAAACCGATTTGTTCACTGAAGCAAATAAAAAAAGCCGAGTCCAGTGGACCCGGCTCTGTGGTCCCACCAGGGCTCGAACCTGGGACCCCCTGATTATGAGTCAGGTGCTCTAACCAACTGAGCTATGGGACCAATTCCTTTTTTGCAGTGCAAATTTATAAAATTCATCTTTGGTCTGCAAGTTTTTTAAAAATTTTTATCCACACACCTGGCTGTGATTAAATCTTACGCAAAGAGTAGAAATTGCCCGGCAGCTGGTCTACTAGCTTTTTCATCTCCAGATTGAACATCACAACCAGCAATTGTCCTATAGATATGTCTGTGCGCAGGGCAATTTCGTCAACATGCATCTTGTTAACCTCTCTTAACAGGTCTATCACCTTTTGCTCTTCTGGTGTCAGAGGAGGTGGCTCAAACTCTATTTTTTGTTGCCTGGCAGGAGGTTGCCATCCCAGCAAATCAGTCAAATCCTGTGCATTTTCTATCATGTGTGCTTTACCTCTTTTGATTAGCCAATTACACCCAGAAAAAGATTCATCTGTAGCTCTACCTGGGAATGCCGCAACAACACGCCCGTAAGAAGCAGCATATCTGGCAGTAATAAGAGCTCCACCATCTACAGACGACTCTATTATTACAGTGGCCTGCGAAAGGGCGGCTATTATACGGTTGCGCCGCACAAACATGCTTTTTTCTACGCGTGTCTTGCTCGGGTACTCTGTGATAAGGGCGCCACCGCTTTGAATTATCTTTTCGGCCAGGGCGCGATTGGATGCCGGGTAAATCATATCCAGACCATGGCCCAATATTGCCAGGGTTTTCAGATCATTATCCACTGCTGTCTGGTGTGCCTGTGAGTCTATACCATAAGCCAGACCGCTGATTATCACTGGATTGTATTTTTGCTCTGCCAGATATTTAATAAGCGAGGAGCAGGCATTTTTGCCATATTGCGACGGACGTCGTGTACCCACGACGCCCAGATAACGTTGATATTTGACAAAATCAAACTCTCCTTTGACAAAAAGCATCAGGGGTGCATCATCCAGATCACGCAAAAGAGACGGATAATCGTCATCAAGGTAAAATATAGTGCGTATATTATTATCCCTAATGAAACGCAGTTCCTGTCCTGCCCGTTCTAATGCCTCGCCACTGGTAATTTTACTGGCTAGCTGCTGACCCACTCCTGTGATTTTAACCAGAGAAAGAGGCCTGTGTGAAAAAATTTCTTTTACACTTCCCACATAAGAAACGAGCCTGCGTCCCATTACAGGCCCTACACCAGGTACGAAAAGCAAAGCTAACCGATATAAGAGTTCGTCGTCATTCATTTTTCATTTCTTCTTTTTTTCGAAGAATGTGAGCTGGTATGTAGATAATTATAGCTATGAGTATAAACAAAACCAGGAGCAGC
>JALVRO010000308.1 GCA_027031265.1 Bacteroidales bacterium
TGTTGATATCAAAGGCTTTTATAAGCTATTCCCAGGAGCTCCACTGAAGAAAGCTTCTAAATATGCTGGTCTTCCTAAACCTTCAAGTTGTGTATAATGGCTGAGAACAGAAAAGTATCTATCATCGTCTCCAAAGGCCGTTTGGAAGACGTGTATGCAGGCCTGGTCCTGGCCAATGGTGCTGTTATGGAGGGAATTGAGACTAAGATGTTTTTCACATTTTTCGGACTCCATGCACTCAAGCCTAAGTTCATGGACCGCCTCCATACAGCAGTCGTGGGTAATCCCGCTCTGAGAATGCCCGGGGATTTACCTTTTCCTACTCTCCTGGGGATAATCCCATTTGTAGAAGCTGGTATATCGGCTATGATGCGGAAGGAAATGGGAAAACTGGACGTGCCACCTGTGAGCGAATTTCTTGAAATGATTGATGCTGGTGGTGGCGAGATCTATGCTTGTAAGCTAGCTATGGATATGTTTAAGCTAAAGAAAGAAGATCTCCATCCATTGGTCAAAGATGTGCTAACAGTCGGCCAATTTTATGAAATATCAGAGGGTGGTGAGATAATCTTTATCTGAACAGGTGGGATAGACCTTTTTGTTTTACTTACTATTGAGCCCGATATGGTAGGATATTAAGGGTTACAAATAGATAGTCAGAATTGCGTAAAGACTTAGATTGTTAACAGGGTTGATCCTCAGAGCCGATGTTAAGGGAATGACATTTTATATGTCATTCCCTTTTTTGTTATGTAATTGTGGTTGAAAAAAAATATAATTTTTAGTAGAATTGATTAAAAATGTTGAGGTTAAGCTAAGCATGAAAAATTTTACACTTATTATTTTTTCCATCATCCTTCCTTTATTTGTCAATGGTCAGGCTAGAGTTATCCAGGGTAAAGTTGTGGCCCTTTCCACAGGAGAACCTCTTGGAGGGCTGATAATCGAGATAGAAAAAATAAATATATCCAGTACGACCAGCAAGAATGGTTACTTCAAACTGGCTGTTCCTGATACCCTAAAAGAGTTAAACTTTAGCATAGCTGGCTATCACATTGATAAGATAAAACAAAATGGAGATTATTATCAGCTTTTCGTGACACAGGATATCTTTTCCCTTACTCTGCCTGATTTGATAAATTTACAGGTTATCTCCTCCAGTAAAAAAAAGGAGAATCTTCTGCTTTCTCCTGCTGATGTTGAGCTGTATCCCCAGAGAACTATGGAGGTGCTTAATTATAACAGGTTGATAGATTACCTCGAGTTTGCTACTGGCATGTCCTCGGTTAATGGAGAAGGAAACTTTTTCTATACCACAACCATTAGAGGCAACACTCGTGTTAATTATAACACAAACACGCTGCTTCTGTATAATGGCATTATGATTTACAATCCATATCATGGCAGCTTTGATTTTCAGGCAATTCCTATTAGCTCGATACAACACATAGAGATTGTAAAAGGGTCAAACTCTGTGCTTTATGGTACTAATGCTATGAATGCAGTCATTAATATTATTACTCGTGACCAACAGATCAAAGGAAATAACCTGGTTCACTATGGTGCAAGGACTCAGATTGGGGATTATAATTCATTAGCTACAAACTTTTACCTTATTTCGAAAAAAAATGATATAAAATTTAGCCTCTATAGTGATATGTTTTCTAAGAAGGGCGAAAGATTAAATTATGTAGATGAGCACGGTCGTACACTTAGTTACAATAGGTCATATCTGGGGATTAATGCATCACTGAGTCTATCTTATCGTAATTTTCGCTTTGATTTTCTGACGTATAGAAGGGCAGAACCTGTTGTGCGAACCAGGGGGTTTGCTACTATTTATTTATCTGTTGATGATACAATCGGAACACCAGTTCCTGAGGTTAATGACGAGCAGATGTTCATAGCAAATCTCGCATATAATACACAGGTATTTGGTAGGTTTAATATTCATGCGCAGAGTGAACTACTAAAATGGGATAACGTGAAATATCTACCAGATGGTAAGTGGTATTATTATTCGTTTGGAAATTTTAATTCATTGGAAATAAATGTGTTACATAATAAGAAAATAAGCAATCTTCTAGGCTTTTCTCTGAATAATTATATTGGTCGTCGTTTCAAAACACAGATTAACGACTATGATATAGGGAAGGATAATATTTTTACACACGAGTTTTCTGCATATTATAATGGTAGCGTTAACATTGCCAGTATACTGAGTTTGCACTATGGAGTGAGATACCTATTATCAAAATACAAACGTACATTCTGGGATTTATCTCCACGTTTAGCTGCTGTGTTAAGGATAGCACCATCCGCAGCTGTAAAGTTAATTTATGGGCAGTCGTTCCGTGTGCCCACATATTTTGAGAAAGAGGTACATTCTGATAAACTCATTGGCAATCCATACCTTAAACCAGAGAAAAGCATATCTTATGATCTGGTCTTTGCCAGGGCACAATCTCATGTACAGTATAATGTGGATTTTTTCTATGAACAGGTGAAAAACCAGATCGAGCGAGTGGTGGCACCTGATGATCCTGACAAACGTATTAATCTGAATGTTGGTACAAACACTTACAAAGGCATTGAAATTTCATCAATAGTTAATTTTGACAGGGTATATTGCTTTGCTGGATACAGCTATACCTTAGGAAATAACGATAATACTGGCCAGAGTCTCGAATTTACTTACCGTCACATGCTCTCAGGTGGCCTTATATACGAGCCATTGCCTAGGATAGAGCTTAAAGCAGCTTATAAATACCTGTCCGGATGGGGTATAGCTCCTGCTTATAATCTTGTTAACCTTGCCATGAGTCTGAAAGCCAAATTATTACCACTGGAGCTAGAACTTCGTGTGAATAATGTTCTGAATACCAAAGTTTTCTTGCCTGAGATTGCGCGGGATAATAATACCATTCCAAAAACAGAGCACCGAATTTTTTCTGTCACCCTGAGCTATAG
>JALVRO010000309.1 GCA_027031265.1 Bacteroidales bacterium
GGGCGAAAAGTACCAGCTCCCACATGAAGCGTGACCTCTGCCCATTGTATGCCTTTTTTCTTGAGATTGGCAATCACCTTTGGTGTGAAATGCAAACCTGCAGTTGGTGCTGCTACCGAGCCTTCGAGACGGGAATAAACAGTCTGGTAATGTATCCTATCTTCTGGTCTGGCCTCACGATTGAGGTAGGGCGGGATAGGAACCAGTCCCACACTGCCTAGCACGTCGCTAAAGGTTAGCTCCTCATCCCACTGAAAGCACACAAGCTGAGTGTTATCCTCTGGCCTGCGGCCAATGTGTTGGGCCCTGATAGTATATTTCTTGCCGTTATGCTCAAACTCTTTAACCAGATCTCCATGTTTCCATTTTTTTAAATTACCCACCATACATGCCCACACTGCATTGCCTCGCGCCTGAAACGCCCGGTTGTATTCGCCCGGATTAATAGGATTAAGGCAAAAAATCTCAATTCTGGCACCTGTAGCCTTCTGAAAAATCAGACGAGCATAGACAACCCGGGTATTATTAACCACCATGAGAGTGTCATCCAGTTCCTGGTCCAGCTCATTGAAAATCCTGTGATAAATCTGTCCATCCTTGTATACCAACAGCTTAGACTCATCTCTCCTGTCCAGCGGAAATTTTGCTATCCTCTCCTCTGGCAAATCATAAGTGTACTGCGATATTTTTATCTGACGTGGGTCTGTTTTCATTTTTTGTTTTAAATTTGCATAAACTTTTTAACAAGCTAAGACAACTATGGCAACCAACATAAAAGTCGGCGACAGGGTTAAATTCCTCGATGATGTCGGCGAAGGCAAAATTACAAAAATTATTGACACAAACACAGTGCTGGTAGAGACAGCCGAAGGATTTGAATTTCCTTATCCTGTGAGCCAGCTTATCGTCGTGGCCACAGACCAGGACTATGAACACGCTACCCAGGGCGAGATAACAACAGCAGATCAGAGAAAAAGTTTTTTTGACTTTGATGAACCTGACATTATCAAAGACAACGAAGAAACAAATATTTATCTGGCTTTTGTACCGCAAAACCCTTATCAGATAAGCGACACACAATTTGATCTTTATCTGGTTAATGATAGCAACTGGCACCTGGCATACATATACCAGCTACCCGAAGACAAGCTTATCCGAAGCACACCAGGACATCTAGGTCCTAATCTTCTGGAATTGTTGCGCACCTATTCGGTCCAAGAAATCAAGCAGGTTAATGAAATAGTTTTCCAGTTGCTTTTCTTCCGTCGCACACCACATCAATTGCGCAAACCACTGTTTGTACGCATTCGCCTGAAGCCAGAAAAAATAATGACGCTGACTTCGTATATTGATAATGACTACTTTGAAACCAGGGCATTATTCTATCCCATACTTGAGGAACACCCCCTGGAAGAGGCATTAGAGCAGCTCAAAGTACATGATTTTCAGAAAGTTAAACAAGATAAAGAGGTTAAAAATAAGAGCCTGAACCGGCCGAGGCAATTCAAATCTAGCAAGAAACCTGAGCTCTGGGAGATTGACCTGCATATCACAGAACTGCTTGACGATACCCGCGGCATGAGTGCCAGAGATATGCTAGAATACCAGATGCAGGTATTCAAAGACAAGCTAGAAGAGGGATTGCGTGACCCCAATGTCAAGAAAATTGTCTTTATCCACGGTAAAGGTAATGGACGTCTTCGTCAGGAGATACGCGCATATCTCGACAGGAAAAAAATACCTTATCAAGACGCTTCTTTTGCCCGCTATGGATTTGGAGCAACTCTAGTCTTTATTTCACAAATAAGTAAGAAAAAACACTAAAAACTTGATAAACCATGAAATTCTTCATCGACACAGCAAATCTGGACGAGATCCGTGAGGCTAATGACCTGGGCATCCTTGATGGAGTGACTACTAATCCTACTCTTATCTCACGTGAGGGAGTCAAAGGCAAAGATGCTATCTTCCAGCATTACCGCAAAATCTGCGAAATCGTTGACGGACCAGTTAGCGCAGAAGTTATCTCCACAGACTTTGAGGGAATGATACGCGAAGCACGTGAGCTTGCTAAAATCCACGAAAATATTGTGGTCAAGATACCTATAATCAAAGACGGTGTCAAGGCCATCCGTGCTCTCTCACAGGAAGGTATCCGCACAAACTGCACACTGGTATTTTCCCCAGGACAGGCAATCTTGGCTGCAAAGGCAGGTGCTACATTTGTATCCCCTTTCATAGGACGTCTGGACGACATCGCTTCTGATGGTATAGACCTGGTACGCAAGATAGTCGAAATATACAATTATTACGGTTTCCCAACAGAAGTGCTGGCTGCATCTATCCGTAGCACACAGCACATCATACAGGCAGCAGAAGCCGGCGCCGACATCGTCACAGCACCTCTGAAAGCAATTCTTGGACTTCTACGCCATCCCCTGACAGATATTGGCCTGCAGAAATTCCTCGAAGACTACAAGAAAACACAGGAATAAAACATTTTCCCACAACCGCAAGGCGGCCACCGGCCGCCTTATTATCTAAATGCCCTCCCTTCGAGCAACCTCGTGTCCTAACTTCGTATTTAGAATTAAAACACAAAGGACACCAAGCTATCATCATACTTTGCGCGCCATAGCGATAAAATTAACCCCCTTTCTCCTTTGTGAAACTTTGTGACTATACTTCGCGAAACTTTGTGTTTAGAGTTTAGAATTAAAACACAAAGGACACCAAGCTATCACCATACTTAGCGCGACTTTGCGGTAAAATTAATCCCCTTTCTCCTTTGTGAAACTTTGTGTTTAGAGTTTAGAATTAAAACACAAAGGACACCAAGTAGATTTCACAAAGGACACCAAGCTATCACCATACTTAGCGCGACTTTGCGGTAAAATTAATCCCCTTTCTCCTTTGTGAA
>JALVRO010000310.1 GCA_027031265.1 Bacteroidales bacterium
AAGATAACCGTCGTAAGAAATTGATGCTGAGAGAGGGTCGACTGAAAGTGCCAGTTTACGACTATTTAAGCTACCGTCTTTCATTGTCAGATCAATGACTGCAGATCCGAAATCATTGTACTGGGCAGGTATTGCACCTCTATATATCTTCATATCTTTTATTGCCTCGGTGTTGAATGTGGACAGGAAGCCATAAATATGTGATGAGTAAAAAATCGGCATGTCATCAATGAGGATAAGATTTTGGTCAGGATTTCCACCCCTGATATTAAGCTGGCTTGTTGCCTCAGGACCTGGCTGGATACCAGGTAGAATCTGGACAGATTTGAAAATATCTTTAACCCCAAGTATTGTTGGACTCTGAGAGAGGCGGGTTAGAGGCACATTGAATACCGACAGGTTCTGCGTGTTTACTATTTTCCTGGTAGCCTGGATTTCTACTGGTGAAATGTCATACTGTCTTGACGCTAAGACTATGATAAGGTTGGTGTCTTTCAGACCAGAGATTTTTAACTTTCTTGTTTTGTATGAAACATGTGATATGATTAAAGTCAAATAATTTTTCCCAGGAGCTGTCATAAAAAAATATCCGAAGTTGTCTGTCAGCGTATAGAGCTTTGTTGAGTCCACTGTGATAAATGCTCCTATGACAGCTTCACCTTTCTGGTCAAATACCCTACCAGTTATATGGATCTGTGCGTAGGTGAATGAGAAAAAAGTGAGTAGAAATATTAGAACTAATATTCGCTTCATTTTTTTGTGTTTTTCAGAGGAATTTTAAGAAAAACAGGCTTGCTAAAGGAAGTAAAGATTCCCAGCCCATTCCTGATATTGGAATATACTACAACAGGTTCTTGATAGGGATTTGGTATCTCAGGGGGAGTTTGTTCTTCGTATGATTTAAAGTAATAATAAAACTCCCTGCTTGCCCTGAAAAGGTAAAAAATAGCTGTGTCCTGATGCATAGTGTCAATAGATGCCTGGAAATATAAGGTATAATTCCGCTCAGGAAAAAGTTCTCCATTAATTAAGAAGCCACTATAAGTTCCTATTATAGCAGGGTCACTACAAGATAATTGATTAACATAATCAGCTGTTTCCAGCCAGTAATAATTGTAACCTCCAGTGTTTTTAAGTTCCAGCCCGATTTCAGCTTCTGATATTGGGGGACCAAATGTGATTTTATACCAAAATTTACCAGTATCCGGGGATAATGGAATCATTGTCCGGGCATAGATAGTATCAAAGCCAGGGACATAGACTTTCAAGAAGTATTCTTCCCCTTCTTGTGGGATAAGCTGGTCAGTATAATAAACCCTCTGGTAATAAACAGTCATTATAATTCCATTTAGGGGCGGGACGATTTCATAATCGGACGTTGTATCCAGAATGTATCTATTTCCATGGGAGTCACTAATTTCAACTTGCGCATTTTCTACAAATTGGGGATCAAATGGATTTGTCATTTCATTAGCAGGGTCCGAAAAATGCAGTCCTACAATCACCGGGCTGCCTGCTATCAGAACAGAGTTGACAACGACCTGCTTTTCGTAGTTCAGATCGTATTTAAATTCTCGTGCACAGGACGCTGTCAGGAGTAGGAATATTATGAGAATTATTCTAAGCAGTTTCATGTTGCAAAAAAGTTTACCTCCCCAGATGCTATATAGAGCTTCTGGGGAGGATTAGTTTATAAGGCTTGCTTTCTTGTCCATCTAAATTTTGTATTAGTAGCATTATAAGTTAGCTCATAAATTGTATTAACAGGGTTTGCTATATAAACCAATTCACGACCAATATAATCATCTTTATTGTATATGTTAAAAACAGCATGAATGTGTAAAATACCATTATCAAGATTTACATCCATATCTATTGTTATAGTCCATACTTTGTCTCCTCCATCTAACTCTGTCCAACCGATAACATAAAAACTTCCAAGGTTTGGATACCAATGAAATAGAGGGTAATCTATAATATTTAATTTTTTTTGTAATTTTTTACGTCCAGGCAATTTGTTTTTATCTATAGTATTATCTACTACAATAGTATTAGGCATCTTTTCTGCAATAACAACATACCTTAATTCTGGCTTTCCTTGTATCCATGTTTCTATAACTCTTAAATTAGTTATTTGTAGTTGATGTAGATATTCATAAGGTATAGTGTTGCGACTACCTCCTCCGTCTCCACCTCCAGGAGGTATTCTATTTTTCCTATTAAGATAATCTAATCTTTCGCAACTACCTAGTACAACTACAGGAACATCAGGCTCTTTGTCAAGCGGCAATGTGTAAACATTACCTTTACTATCATAAGCTTTAACGAAGGTAAATGTTTTTTCATCAAAGCTTTCGGGTACATAAGTTACCAGTGGCGTATAATTTTCTTCGTCCCACTTTTCACAGTTGACCGGGACAGAAATCTGAAAGGCAGGGATTTTTTCAATAAGCTTATCTATGTCTATTTTTTTACCTGTTAATATAGCTGCTTTTTGACTTAGAAAATCTTTCAGACTAATTTTTCCTTTTACAGCATTGTTCTTGGTTAATTCGTAAATTACATCAAAATCTCCATCCACTTGTTTCATAGCTTCATTTTTTACAAACCTTCTAAATTCTTTATCTTCCAGACTAAATGCAACTATCTTTGCCAGTTCATCCAGTGATTTAGTTACCATGGTATTATCAAAAAGAAAATCTGAAGTTACCTGAGGTAACTGATTAGGAGCTTGTGCAGGCTCTGGCTCAATAATTTCTTTTTTACAGCCAGATAACACAACCAAAACGAACAATAAAACAAATAAAATACGCTGTACCATAGTACATTAATTTAGGATTTGTACAGCGCCAAGAAAGAAAGAAAGAAAGAAAAATTTTAACTTAAATTTTCTAAAAAAATAAAAAAATTAAAATAATGAAACATGTCATTGCAAACGATGTTATTATAGGTTCCTATTACCTTGTTCCCAGCTCCAGCCTGTAGCTAATAAATGGCATGATAGGGAAAAGGGCAGTGCCGCGCAGACGGCCGTTGCTTGTGGGCTCCAGGTAGAGATGATTGAGATGGTTATAAAGAAAGACGCCTGCCAGGGTAGGCGTCTTTCTTTTAATGTTATAATTTTCGTAAAGCTATATAATTCTTATTCCTGCAACTGTGATATCATCTCTCTGGATAGCATCTCCCTGCCATTGATCCAGGTAGTCCTCAAGGATTTTTATTTGCTCAGCAATTGTTTTGTCAATGTTTGAAACAACTATTTCCATAAATTTTGGAGTGCCGATCTTTTTCCTTTTAATATTATTTTGGTCAATATAACCATCTGTTATTAAGTATAGTATATCACCCTTTGAAAGATAGAAGGTTTTGTTTGTAAAATTTTTGTCCCTTCTACCAATATTCCCACCAATACTAATGCTATCACCTTTTATGCGTTTTAGTTCGTTTTTATCATAGTAGAAGATGGGAAGTTTAGCTCCTGCAAATAACATTTCAATTTTATCGTTATTGCTAGTTTTCGTAAAGCGGCATAAAGCAATGTCAACTCCGTCACTGTTGAGGCTTTCGTGTTGTCGTAAGACAGTTTCTATTTTATTTGCCAATTCTTTTAGAGCCTGAGCAGGATCCACTATGTTTCTCATATTTATGATCTCTTCTAATAATCTACTTGTAATCAATGACATAAATGCTCCCGGCACCCCATGTCCAGTACAGTCTGCAACAGCAAAGAATATCTGGTATTCTGACCTGTCTTTGTTTGAATATTTTTCTGCAAACCAGTAAAAATCACCTGAAACAATATCTCTTGGTCTAAACAATATCTCTATTTCGAAAAATTCCCGTATTGTTTCTAGCTTAGGTAAAATACTTTGTTGAATGCTAACGGCATAAGTAAGACTTGAATTAATCAGGTTATTTTTTGCTTCGATTAATTCTTGTGCTTGTTTAATCTCGGTTATGTCTGTTTCTATTGCAATGATTTTTTCTATTTTGTTTGAGTGGTTCAGAACTGGACTGAATGTAGTTTTTAGCCATCTACCTTCAAGTCCCTTTTTCTGTAGTTTGTGTGTGACTTCTACTGAAGTCTTTTTAGTTTTTATTTCTTGTACTATTTCTGCAATGTTTTCTATGTTACTGGTTTCCAGTAAGTTTTTGCCTATATAGTTTTCTTTGTATATTCTACGAAATGCTTCATTTACCCATTCTATATTAAGATTTTCGTCAAAGATGATAACTGCATTGTCGGTTTTTTCTGCTACTAATGTCAGCTTTGCTAATTCTTTGGCCTGAGCTAAAATTTCCTTTTTTTGTTGCATCAGCTCTTCATTCTTTTCCATGATTTCTCTTGTTCTCTCACGGACTATTTGCTCAAGTTTTATATTTTGTTGTTTCAATCTAAGAGTATAGAGTCTGACTATCAGGAAGATAATTAATATACCTGAAATAGTATAGAGTATGTAAGCCCACCAGGTTCTATACCAGGGTGGCAAGATTTCGAAAGAGTAAGTTGCTGGGTTTCCTATAGTTCCATATATATTTCTGGCAACGACTTTGAAGGTGTATTTACCTTCCCTCAGGTTTGTGTATACAGCTTTATTTTCTTTTGAGTATTTATGCCAGTTTTTCTCAAAACCTTCCAGTATATATTTGTATTCTGTGTTTTCTTCATCTTGAAAATCAGTTGCAGAGAATTTAAAAGAAATGGAATTTTCACTGTATTTAAGTATTGGATAAAAATTATCAGTTTGGTTGGTACTAAGCACTTTTATTGAATCATTAACTATTTTATAAAAGTTACCATAAAAAATTGTTGAGTCATTATTTACTATTACATTCGTTATGATTGTATTAAATGGCATGTTATAATTTTTATGAACCTTCAGGTCATAAACGTAAAAATTGGATGAACTCATCAAGAATAAATAATTCTTATATGCATTAATATTAACTATATCATCCTGGACACGGTTAAATATGTTGGGAATTTTGTATTGTTTGTCTCCTTTTTTAACATATAATCCTATAGAGGACCCATAATAAAAGAATAACGTGTCATTAACTTTAATCAGGTTAGTTATTTGTGTAGAATCCTGGAAGGAATTACTCCAGTTTGAATCCTTGACAAAAGTCTTGATTGTGTCTGTATTGGGGTCATAAACAGGTTGATATATACCTGTACGGGATAAGATATCTATTTTACCATCTATAACTACAGCTGTCATATATGTGACATCCTCAAAGTAATTATCCGCGAATATTCTAACTTTGTATTCATCAATACTGTTGCCGAATTTAATATATATCAGGCCATCATTAAGAGTTGAAAGCCATAAATTACCTTTTGGATCACTGGTTATGTCCCTTATTTCATAGTCAACATTTTTGAAATTTTTGATAACGACTAAATTTTCGTTCAAAGAGTCAAAGCTTACACCTAATAGACCACCGCGGTATCCCAGGAAAATGTAATCGTCGAATTTTGATGATTTCCCCATACATAGGATTGTGTTTGGGTATGAAAAAATATGTGTGGATATTGTGTCTTCAATAAGATGAACTCCTGCACGTCCTGATGCAAAAAGTTTGTTTTTAAAGGCCAATAGATCCCACACAGCTTCCACGCCCGGGATACTTTTAAATAACTGAATATTTTTTTGTCCGAATTTGAAGTTTTCCAAATAATAGAGAGAATCCAGAGTGCCTAGATAAAATCTATTTTTAAAAAACGCTACTGCTGTGTTATAACTATTGATATTTTGGTATTTGTCGAAATATTGGAAAGGCGAACTTGTTTCTATTTTAACTATCCCCATCTGTGTACCAGCCCACAAATTATGGTTTTTATCACTATAAAGATAGTATATGCAATCTGTGGGTAAACCTTTGGCTGTATTATAAAAATTCACAAGCTCACCATTCTTGTTAAAAATTACTATTCCCCCATAGAAAGAGCCAAGGGCAAAATTGTTATTATTCAGCTTGCAAGCAGCTAATACTTTCTTTTCTTTAGCAAATGAAAGTATGCTTTTATCTATAGCAAGATCCTTGACATCTCCAGTTTTTCTATTTAGCAGAAACATGCCTTGCTGGGATGAAACAACTAATATTGTGTCTCTAGAGTATTCCAGGCAATTAACATAACTGGTTAATTCTGGAAGTTTCTCACTTCCTTTAACTGGTTTAATAGAACCTTTGTGCAAGATGGAAATTCCTTTGGTCCTGGAAAAGATATATATGTCTCCATACAATTTGGACGCAAACATTGCGGCCAGATCTACATCTATAACTTTTAATTTGTTGTCTTTGTAATAAAAGATTTTTTTACCAGAAATAAAATAGACAGCATTGTCTTTCTCATCAACATAAGTTTTCCATATATCATGGAACTGTACACTATCCGGGAGCAAATTTTTTAAAGAAGTATAAGAAAAATAACCTAAGCTGTCAGGATCCAGGTAACCCAAATCTCCTGATAATCCCATATAAAGACGCCCGTTTTTGTCAAAGTCAAAAGATCTAACTGTGGCTGGGAAAGACAAATCAATCCAGTCATTTCCTAAATTGATTACCAGATCACCATTAGATCCAAAATACATCACACCTCTCTTGTCCTGGATAATATGCCAGACCTGGGTGACATATTGGAGTTTTTCGTCCTGGTAAAATTTGAAGAATTGAGAACCGTAAAATTTTAAATTCTGAGCTGAAACCGAGTTGGTGATTAATATTATTAGTAAAAAGAAGATGGCTTTTAATCTAGTAAGACTCATAAAACTAAGATTTATAATTATTATCAATAATGTTACAAATTTTTTTTCAATTATAGAATAATAATACTTAAAAATTACAATTTATTTGACGAAAAAAATTACAAGGGCTAGACTTAATACCAGCTGGGAAGATAAGAAAGCTTTGTTAACATCATTCATTATCAAAGCTGTATGTAAAAAAAGAATGAAGTTGTAGGCAGACTTGTTACGAAAATTAATTTGTGATAAATGAGCCATTTCTTATTTTATCCTTTCTTTTGATAAAGAGTGGTTGTTGTTTCCCTATTTCTAAGTTGACAATGCTTTTATTGTGATGAAATAAGCACGCTGTCACGGATAAACTGTGTAAGCATCTGGGCCATTTGTTCGTGGTCTTTGATAGTGGGATGGCCATGGCGGACGAAATATGGAAAGAAGAACGTGTGAATGCGGCGGGTGTGGAGGCGAGCCACCGCTATTTTTATATATCCAGGCCAGGGCGAGCCAGGATGTACAGCACTCATGGGACCCAATGTGCAGATTATTTGTGCCTGGGGATAAATAGTGGCAAGAGTATCAATAAAACGTTCGTATGAGCTTATAAAAAATTCATCATCAGGCTTTTTGTCACCGAAACGCAACTTATACTGTGGGTGTTCGGGCCTTTGCACCAGCCATGAGTCGTTCTGAAAGAGGTTGACCACCACGATTTGTGGTTGCCGTGTGCTATAGTCCCAGTGCAGGTAAGGATTGAATGGATCCAGACGCCAGAAAAGTTCGGGCATAATCAGTGAGTCCCAGCTCACTGTCATTCCAATGCCGCTGCGGGCAATGCACACATACTCAGCGCCCAGCATGCGAGCCGTTATGGCACCATAAGCCATGTAATTATTCTCGTATTGAGGGTTGAAACTGCTACCCTGGGGGTGCTCATTACCCAACCCTGCTGTGATGGAGTTGCCGTAGAATTCTATCGTCATTTTGTGTGGGCTCTTTGCAGGCAGGAATCTACCACGTTTTTCTGTGGCAAAGCTGTAAATCTCTGTCTTGCCGAAGATGTACTCTGTGCGTTTAAACATTGTGACTGTGTGTACCCTGTCTTTGAGGTTCCGTGCTAATATGTATGTGTGTTTACCTTTCTGTGGTTTGAGTACATAGGATGAGTCGTTGTCTATGATTACCTGGTAATAATTGTCCCCGCTTTGGTCCTCCATGGTCACAGAGAGTAGCGTCCCATGAAATTTGACTGTTACCTGTGTGCCAGGCCAGGAGAGTACTACTGTAGAGACGGTTTTGAGAATCCGTCCGGTGTAAAAAATCTTTGAGTCAGAGGCAGGGATGTTGGAGTAATCTGGATTAACCGTTGCTCCACAAGCACTTAGAAATAAGGCCAGTATCCACCACAGCGTTATTTGCCTCATGGCTTTTTATTGTAAAAATAAGAATTTTTTTAACCACAACGTATTGCCAGGTCTGGTCACAAAGTTTCACGAAGGGTTAGATTTTTTACTACAAAGTCCTCAAAGTCTGGTCACAAAGTTTCGCAAAGGGTTAGATTTTTTACCACCACGTGTCTCAAAGTACAGTCACGAAGTTTCACGAAGGGTTAGATTTTTTACTACAAAGTCCTCAAAGTCTGGTCACAAAGTTTCGCAAAGGGTTATATTTTTTACCACAAGTCCTCAAAGTCTGGTCACAAAGTTTCGCAAAGGGTTAGATTTTTTACCACAAAGGTTCCGAAGTGATGTCACACGAAGTTTCACGAAGGGTTAGAGAAGCGAAATAATAAAAAAGCCGCCGTGTTGGCGGCCTGTGGTAGCGGGAGAGGGACTTGAACCCTCGACCTCAGGATTATGAATCCTGCGCTCTGACCGACTGAGCTATCCCGCCATCTAACGATCCTGGCAATTGCACGGCAAAGATATTAATTCCATTGTTTTTTTCAAAAATGATTTAAGATATTTTTGTAAAAGTGCTCAGAACTCCATTCTGTCAAGCAAATGGCCAATAAGATCTTTGTCCATAGCCAGTAAGTTGAAGAAATCAAACCTGGTGATGAAGATCAGATTAGCGTTTTTGACAACCTCCAGACTATGTGCTTTTTGTGGAATATTTACCCCGCGGATAATAACGTCGTTTCGTTGATATTCAATGTTCTTTTTCTTGGTTTTGTATACAAGTTTGCCTTTGATGATTATGATGATGTCTTCGGTGTCTATCTCAGCCTCAGGTGGCTGGAAGGTTACTTTTTGTCCTTTTTCTACTTTTACGTTTCTGATGAGTTTGGCAATATCAATGAGTGATTTTTCGGGTATTGTGTAGAAAAGGTACATTCGCTTGAGTAGCTTTATCCTATCCAGTAAATAGTCATTTTTGTGGCTGGAGCGGAGGATGTTCTGTTTGTTAGGCTCTGGAAGCGTATGTAGAATTTGCTCTACAAAAGAAGGATAGCAAGAAAGTAAAATTTTGGCTACTGTTGTGTGAATCAGTTCGTTAGGGTAATAGAGCATGACTATTAGCTCGGCAGGGATAGGGCTGGAAGTGAAGTGTTCCCTGATGTATTGTTTTAGTCCAGAATGTGTGAAATTTGTAGGAGGCTGTGGTGGTATATTTATCCCAGGTTCTGTGTCAAGCGACGGCAGTAATTTGCCCAGAAGTTCTATTGCTTTGACCTTACTCCAGATATCAACTTTTGTGTAATCCTGTATTAGTATGTCTCTGAGCCTTTGCTCAAACCCCATGCTAAAATTCTGAAAATGACGGCGTAGCTTTTTTATCTTGTGACTGATACCGATTTTCTCGAACAAAGGTATAATGATTCTCTTTATTTCTCCATCTATGAAGTTGTCTATCAGTTCGATAGCAAAGATTGTGTTTTCGCCGATTATGTTGGATTTGATCAGGTCAATGATTTCTTTTGGATGTATGAAGACCAGCAAAGTAAAAAGCCGGTCAATGGTTTGTTGCAACTCCAGATCCAGTGATTGGAGGAGTTTTAGTGTGTTTTTCTCTTTAACAATATCGCGTATTGTGGCGTAGAACCATATAATATTATCAACGGTTTCGAAGATCTTACGTTTGATCACATCCTGCTCGTGTAATGTAGAAGCAAGGTAGTCTGAGTAAAAAAGTGCTTCTATGATGCTATGCTGTATGTCTCGATCAGGATAATTTATTTGTTTAAGCAGTAGTTTTTGTGCTTTAGGTGTGCCTATTTTAGCATAAATCTGGATTATTTTCTTGAGTGTATCAGGATTTTTTTGTTCCTGGAAAAATATATCCAGTTCGTCCAGTATTGGTTCGCCTATTTCTATCAGTATGCTAATCAGTAAGTTATTGTACTGTGGGTTGTTAAGTAGCACCAGTAGTTTACTGTGGAGGATTTTGTCTTTTCTTTTGGCAGCTATTTTTATGGCTGCCAGTTTGACTTCTTTTTCTTCAGCATCAAGCAGGCGCAAAATTAAATGTGAGTCGCCAGGCAGAGTATTTTTAAACAGAAACTTACATGCTAAAATCTTGTCCTTGAGCACAGGGCTATTGATAAGTTGCTCGAGCTGCTGGTAAGTGTAAGAGCCCACCTCTGTATAATCCAGTTGAAACAGGGCTTTTAGTATGAGTTTGCGAAGCTCTTTTTCTTTGAATCCAACCTGGTTGCCAACCTGTTCGATAGTGGCCACTAGTTTCTCGCTATAAGTCGAATCAATATTTTTGAGTATTGCCTTGCGAATAATTTTGTTGTCAATCTTGAGCAAGAAATTAGCATAATTCTCCAGAGCCCGGGCATTAGTCTCGGACAGTACCACAACAGAGAATTTAGCCACATCAATGTCTTTGCTCAGCAAGTTTTTCTGAAGCACATCCAGGGCAAAAATATCTTTTTCGATATACTCTAGTCTAAAAAGTTTTTTCTGATCCAGTATCTGGCGTATGCGATCTTTGTAGGAAGCATAGAGTTTTAGCGCTATAATTAGCCATACAAAAAGAAAAGGTAATGTTGCCAGTGGGTAAAACTCCAGATGAAAGCTATTGTTTTGATAAAGAAGGGTGTGCAAACCCCAGAGCAGCAGACCAGCCAGTGTTATGGAAAATTGCTGTACCAGGCCTACACGTGTCTGGATAAAGAGCTTGAAATCATCAGGCAAGGTCTGATAGAGAACGTTAAAGCTAGGGTCATCCACACCTCGGCGGATTATTCTCTCGAGCATCTTAATCGCTGTCATGGTCGCCAGGAATAATACACTGGCTACACCAATTGTCAGTGCAATGGAAGCACCCATTATCTCAAACAGCGTGATGGTCACAGGGAGCATCAAAAGACCAGTCCTCACACCATATTTAGACAAAATACGTCCCGATAATATGGAAATCAAAAATTCCCCAATCTTCAAAGCTCCGAATACCAGAGACATGAATCGGGCCACAGCCTGGTTGGTCGGGAGCAAATGTGATGACTGCTTGATGGTAATAAGAAAACCATAATCAGCTATGTATATGGCAATTATGGAAAAAGCTGCCCCGACAAATATCCAGATGATAAAGTTCTTACTTGTGAAATTTCGAAAAAAGGCTTTAAACACACCTTTGTGAGAAGTGGTACTGCGTTTTTCAGGAAATTTCTTATAAATATGCCCAAGTAATATAATGGCTGCAATTAGACCTGCTGTGCCAATTACAACAAGATCGTATTGGTGTGATAACTTATTGATGAACAATGGTATAGAGAAATAGCTCACAATAGCAGCACCTACGCCACCAAGATTAATTATACCATAAAAGCGCTTGACCTCCAGAAGATTAAATAGCCTTAGAGCAAGCCCACCGGTTATAGTAGCTGTCAGTGCAATAAAAGGCCATGCCCAGATAAAAACAAAGAAACTTATCCAGCGTTTGAGTCTGAGCAGAAAACCAGGATCAGAGGAAATAATATCCAGTTTTAAAAATAAAGTAAGCAAGCGCGAGAGCAAAGATATTGCAATGGTGATAACAATAGCATAAGTAAACAGATTCTTGCTGCTGGTCCGTTTTTGTATCCAGGAATAAATCAGCAGGGCTCCTGTACCTACCAGTCCAGAGAGAATGTATGCAAAAGGTAGCTGGGCACTACCATAATATTTAACAAACTCAGCATTGGCTGGCACAAAGTAGAATGCCACAAAAAAACCGAGAAAAAAGGAGAATAGTTGCAAATAAGTGATTTTCTCAAACTCGTCTTTTTTCAGATCAGAGTAATTGCTAAGTATTTTATATAGTGATTCAATCAGATTCACCTTGGTCAATTTTTTTCTGGGTTAAATCTTTTCCCCGTTTTCTAATTTTAATGATGTGCAAAAATACATACAGAGAAATAATTCCACTAATAATTGATAAAATCAAGAAGACCCTGTCAGGATCAGGTAAATAAAATTTAAGTGTCCTGGCCATAGCTTTGGTCAGGTTCAGCAATCCTATGACAGTAGTCAGCCACACCACAAAAATCATTAAAATATTCAGGAACCAGTTGTTTACTTTTTCTTTCATAACATCTGGATCATTGATAACAATGATCAGGAAAATACTGATAAAAGGCAATATCAATCCATTGAATGCCTGGGCCGCAATAATAGCTGGAATTGGCTTTACCTGCAATAGGCCAAAGGTCATACCAGTGAGTAATATCCCTACTGTTATCAGGTAATAATAAAGCGATTTGGGAGCCCAGCGTTTGTCATAAAACCCAAACACACTTCTGGCAGTAATAGCAGAAGCCAGAGGTGCTGTAATAGCTGAGGTAAAACCAGCTGCAAACATACCAAATCCAAAGATATACACAGCCAGATCACCGATGAACGAATTCAGGTACAGGATGTTTTTTATCAGGTCAAAAGAAAACTCCATGTTGTTAATGGCCTTCTGTGACCAACCTTCGGTAATGGCACTACCTACAGTCATGATGGCCATTGTTATGACACCTCCCAGAATAATTGCCACAGACAAGCCAAAACGTGCATCCTTTATTGTCTGGCTTTTGTCAATAATACCAGATCCCAGAAAAATATCATAAGGCACAACTGTGGTACCAATAATTCCCAGAATCAAAAGTCCAGCTCCTGCAACATTGGGTATTGTTGGAATAAAGATGCCTTTGAGCATGGCACTTACATCAGGCTTAACAAAAAAAGCTGTGGTAAAAAATGCAATGCCCATGAGAATCACAAAAGCTCCCATGAACTGGGCAATAAGCCTGACAGAACGCAGTGAAAATGATAGGAAAGCAAATAAGCCAATGCCAATTACAAAATATGATTTAGGTACCTTCTGAAAAACAAAGTGCAGACCCTCTACAGCACCAATGATATTACCCGTTTCATAAGCAGCACTACCCAGGATAATTGCACCAACTACAAGGATCAGAACCAGCAAACGGCTTTTTTTCCCTTCGAAGTACCTTGAGATAGCCTGTCCAAGATTCATCCCTGAATAAATGGTTATACGTGCACTTGCTTCTTGCAGGAGGAGGGCAGCGAAGATTGAAAAGATTACAGACCACATAAGGTCATAGTGGTAATAGGCGCCAGCCTTGGTTACAGTGGTTACAGTACCAGGTCCTATAAATGCCGCAGACACTACAGACCAAAAAAGTATGTTAAACAGCCTCCGTTTAAGTATTTGTAGTTTCTTGCCCATAAAAATTATTCGTAATCCCAGATTGACATTTTTAGGAGCATGTGCTTGATTATATCATTTGTGGTGATATCTTTCTTAGATAAAAGGAGTTTCTTCAATTCGACCAGTGTGTCAAAATCATCGTTATAGTCTCCTGTAATTATTTTCACAGGTTTGTTTTTTCTGCGGTAGTAAAAAGTATAAATATTGTCATTAGCAGGGAATGTGAGCTTTTTGTCTTTATCATAAGGCCATACTCTGGTAAGAGCTATCTCATAACCAACAGGAAACTGGCCAGAAATTGCTTCAAGGTGGTTTATTCTCTGCAGGCAGTAATAATTTACAAGGTAAAGTTCGCCAATGGTTGCTGATAGCTTGTGGCTTTTGTCTATGTAGACGCTATTATTCGGTGCTTTCATCAACTGTCCCTGTGTGTAAAACTTGCCGACAAATTCTGTCCCATTGAGGTAAAAGGAAAACCGTTGTCTATGCATTAATGTGCCAAAGACAAAAAGAGGAATGAAATTTTTTTCTAGATTCTTATTCATAAGCGCTGTTAATAACTAAAAACTAAATGCTAAAATTATGAAAATTAAAAAATATCAAAAAAAATCGTGCCAATCATCTGTGAGAAAATAAACTTTAAGGTTTTAAATTTTTTTTTGTGAATAATTTGAATATTTTTGTGGTTTAAGTTGTATTTTTAATAAGTTTAAAAATTAGGTAAAATGAACAGAGTCTTAGTTTCATGGCTCGGGGTAGAGAAAGATTTCAACCCCGACGGTAGTATAAATTTTACAGGTCCTACTGTTAATTTCTATACACATTATTATGAACACGATTTTCATGTATTGCTGGTAACAGAAGATAATGTAGAAAAAGGACTGGAGTTTAAAAAAGCAATTGAGCAGAAATTTAACAACATTTACATTATTCTCAAACCTCAAGTAGTTGATGGTGTTCATTGGAACTTAAAACAACTTAAATACATATCAGAGCAGGTACTACTCGAGCTAAAGGATTATCAGATTGATATTTTCTTCAGCACAGGTTCGGCAATAATGAAAATAGCCTGGTTCCTTGTGCACTATACTCTGGACCTGAATACACGTTTGTTGCAGATTATCCGCCCAGAGGAAAGCACTTCCCGCAAAAAGCCAGATCTGTATATCCTGGATCTGGAAACCTCTGAAATACCTTTAGCTGCCGTTATCCGACAGTATGTTATCTCACACGATTTTTCAAAGGAATTGATCCTCACACCTACCATCAAAGAAGTCTATGATCGTGCTTTGCGCCTGGCGCAAGCCGCTGATGCACATCTTTTTATTACTGGTGCTCCAGGTACTGGTAAGATGACCCTGGCTAGATACATACATCGCTCTTCGGTCAGGGAAAAAAGACCTTTTAATACTCTCAACTGTGCTGCTTTTACAGAGCAGGAAGTAGAATACCGCCTACTGGGTTTCAAAAAAGGTGCTTTCCCTGGTGCTGTAGCTGATTCCAAAGGACTGCTGGTAGAGTCTCATGGTGGCACACTTTATCTGGAGAATTTCGACGTGCTTAGCCCACGGCTGCAGTATGTTATTTACCGTTTCATGGATGATGGCTTTGTCCGTCCTATTATTGGCCGTGACAAAAAGGTAAATGTGCGTTTGTTATTGGGTACCACACGCAAGATTAAGGATCTGCTCCGTAACAGCACGCTTTTGCCTGAGCTTTACTACAGGGTAGGTCTATCGCTCCATTTGCCCAGCTTTGTAGAGTTACCAGTGGATGAGAAACAAAAAATCATTAACCAAATCAATGAGCGTAAGCGTAAAGCTTACCACAAGCGAAAGGCCCTGGAGATGTGTCGAGAGCTAGCAGACTTTTTCGTCAGTTACACATTCCCGGCTAATTTCACTGAATTGCTTACGATCTTCGATAATATTTACATTCTTTCTGAGGGTGACAAAGTTTGTACAGAAGTGTTGCCGGATTATGTTAGCTTGGAGCATCAGCCTAGTTCTTTATCTCTGGATGATGTGGAGAAATTGCACATCGAAAAAGTCTTGCGGATATTCAAGGGTAATAAGAGCCGTACAGCACGTGCCCTGGGTGTGGCACTTAACACGCTCAAAAAGAAGATTAAAGATTACGATATTGACCTTGAGGCTATTATACGGGAGGCAAATTCTTGAGCAAAGAATTTGTGAAATTTTATGACAATTTTATAATTTTGCCTGCGGATAATAAGGGCGCGTGTAACTCAGCGGTCTAGAGTGCCACCTTGACAGGGTGGAAGTCGGAGGTTCGAATCCTCCCACGCGCACGGAGATGTGACTATTTTACGGCTGGCCGCCGAGCGGCCAGCCGTTTTTGTTTGTAGCCTTGTAATAGTTTAAATGTTTATAATAACAATTTCATTCCAAGCGTAACGGGTTGGCATCCAGTAATGATAAATAGTGTTATTTGAAACAGTTGCTATAAAATTTTCGTGGTAAAAAATCTAGCAGTGTAAGCAAGGTAAGTCAATAGTTGTCCTTGAATCTGGTTTTCTAATGATTGTGGAGGTAGATATTGCATCCGTGATTCTGCTAACTGTTTGATAAACTGGTGATTGATTGCTTTTCTCCTTCTTTTCCTGTGTGTAAAATATATGTATAGGCTTTCTGGTTTCTGTAATGACTAAAAGTTGTCTGATTCTTTCTTGTCCGAATCATGCAGGGCGTATTTAACCACAATATAGATTATTACCACAATAGAAATACCAACGAAAAGGAATTTCAGGGCAGCTGCCAGGGATTGCAGAAAGATGAGTGTGGCATTAAAAGAGTAATTTTTTATTATTGCAATTTCGAGTGTGTTTTCTATGGAGTCAAGTATGCCTGCAGAGATAGGTAGCAAGGCCCACAGTTTTATATTCGGATTTTTTAGCAAGCATCCAAGTAGGATAAAAAGGCTGGTTATTAGCAGGCTGTAACCAATAAGATAGATGAAATCATATTTAAAATGTCCCATGAAATGTGTTAGCACGCCTCTGTCCTGCCATTCTTTGATTATGTGAACGAATCTGGCCTTTGTAAAGCTCAGCTGCAGAGAAAAGATTTCTTTTACTGTCAGTGGTGGTGTGGCACTGGATAGCTGTGCAAAACCATAGCTGAATATGACCATGGATAGGAGTATAAAGCCTATGACAGGTAGCCAGTTACATTTTTTCATGATTGGTTAATTGTGATTTTGTTAAAAATAAGAAAATTTTGTCATCAAAATATAAAAAGCTAAATTTCGTCTGTCTTTTCGCAATTGCAAAATATAGACAGATGGAGACTTTGTTGATTCTTCTTGGTGTTTTTATTGGTTATTTGATTGTTTATAAATTTTATGGTGCTTTTCTGGCCAGGCTGTTTGAGCTTACTGATGATAATCCTGTACCATCCAGACAGTTTGAGGATGGTGTGGATTATGTTCCTACCAGAAAAGAGATTATCTTCGGACATCACTTTGCATCAATTGCAGGAACAGGTCCTATTGTAGGGCCAGCTATTGCTATAATCTGGGGTTGGTTGCCAGCCTTGATCTGGGTCTTTGTTGGTAGTGTGATAATGGGTGCAGTGCAGGATTTTGGAGCCCTGGTTATATCCTTGCGCAACAAAGGTAAATCTATTTCTGAGTACACAGCAAAGTATATTTCTACACGAACAAAGTTTGCTTTTTTCCTGATTGTGTTTCTGGAGATCTGGATTGTTATAGCAATATTTGGTCTTGTTATTGCACTGATATTTAATATTTTCCCGAATTCAGTGTGGCCTGTATGGCTTCAGATTGTGATAGCTGTGGGCCTGGGTATTGCTATTAAACGGGGTGCAAATGTTACGGTTTCTACTATTATTGCCGTGGTGCTTCTATATCTGTCGATCCTGCTGGGTGTGGTTGCCCCCTTTAAGATGCCGGCTGTGTTTGGTATCCCGGCCACAGGAGTATGGACAATAATTTTGTTAATCTATGCATATATTGCTTCGGTGCTACCAGTGACCACACTCCTGCAACCACGTGATTATATCAATGCTTACCAGCTTATCATTGCAATGGTTTTGATGGTTGTTGGCGTTATTGTGGCTTCCCTGAAAGGCATGCACATCGTAGCACCTGTGGTCAACGCACATCCCAAGGCTGCGCCACCAATGGTGCCATTCCTTTTCATTACAATAGCTTGTGGTGCAATATCAGGCTTTCATAGTCTGGTGTCGTCTGGTACAACGGCCAAGCAGCTGGAGAAAGAGTCTGATGCAGTTTTCGTCGGCTATGGCGCAATGCTCACCGAGGGTGCCCTGGCTACTTTAGTAATAATTGCAGTGTCGGCTGGTATAGGCCTTGGTTATCTAAAAGATGGCCATTTGCTCACTGGAGTGCAGGCATGGACAGCACATTATTCTAGCTGGGCAGCAGCTAAAGGGTTGGGGTCAAAACTGACAGCCTTTGTTACGGGTGCTGCGAATATGATGGGGACAGCTGGTATTCCCAAGAATTATGCTCTGGCATTGATGGGCGTGTTTGTGGCATCTTTTGCAGGTACTACTTTAGACACGGCTACGCGTATTCAGCGTTATATCACCACAGAGATTTTTACTTCTCTGAAAGTTTATGCTTTTGAGAACAAGCACCTGGCCACGGGTTTTGCTGTTATCACAGCTGGCCTGCTTGCTTTCTCGACAGGAGCTGACGGCAAAGGAGCTTTAATGCTCTGGCCTATGTTTGGTGCTGTTAACCAGACATTGGCTGCCCTGGCTTTGACAGTGATTACTGTTTATCTACGCACCAAAGGCGGATGGAAATGGATTATTTCTGGTATACCTGCTATTTTTATGATTGTCATGACCTTCTGGGCAAGCCTGATGAACGAGATGAATTTTATTAAATCGCATAATATTCTGCTTTATAGTGTGAACCTGATTATTATTCTACTGGTTGTGTTCATTGTCTTCGAAGGTACAGTGAAATTCTTTCAAGTAAGTAAAAATGAAAAGGCAGCTTAAACTCTTCTATATAGGTCTAAATGGTTTGATTCTTATTGTGATATTAGTGCTGTGGCAGATGCAGCAGACACTGGGCTATCCTTTCCCGGTGTATGATGAGTGGATGCAGGTGGGGTTGGCTGTTATGTCAGCCTTGCTTGCCATGGTTTTCCCGGTGTGGATGAGAATGCTGGCATTCTCTGCGTATCATCGCCGTGGCCAGCAGGCAAAATTAAGAGAGTTTATCCGCTTCGAACGCCTGACAATTATCAGTTCTGCCCTTGCTTTTGCTATGGCTCCTGTAGCGTTTTTGTTTGATATTAATCTGTGGGTCAGGTATTTTGTAACTTTTATGGCTATTTATGCACTGTATTTTAGTTTTCCTTCTGATAAAAAGTTGAACACAGATTTGAAGTTGTTTAAACTGTCACAAGATGGGTCTGTGGACTAGGTTAAAGAAGTTCTTGTCGGCTCTGGACCATTGGAATAGGGAAGAGCTTGTCGGGATGCACGAGCGTGAGCTTCTGGAACTGGAGCATATTTTTGCTCTGGTTAATTTTGGTGTGATTCTGGGCCTGCCAATGCCTCCTGTGCATATCACTGGTGAGTTGTTGCCATATCTGGATGAAGAGTTGCAGTTATTGTTCAATCGTCTGGACAGTGCTATGGATCCTCTATCTGAATTGTTTTCAATCTTTAGCATTGACTGAAAAAAATGTAATTATGGATAAAAAAGTAATGTTCCTGACAGGCAAGGGAGGTGTGGGTAAAACAACTGTTAGTGCGGTCATATCCCTGGCTTTGGCACGGGAAAAAAATGTGGGTGTGTTTTCGTTTGATCCAGCACACAACCTGGCCGATGTCCTGGGTAAAGATATTTTCAATGGAAAAGTGAAAGACTACCAATTATTAGCACGGGAGGTAGATTTTGATTACTGGAAAAAGCAGTATCTACAGCAGATTAAGCAAAGTTTTAAGACTTCATATACTTACCTAGCTGCATATAACATGCTTGATTATTTTGATATTTTCGAGCAAGCACCTGATGCGGATAATCTGGGTATGATTCTGGCCTTTGACCATATTCTGACTAATACAAACCTTGATGTGTATGTCTTTGATATGCCACCCACGGCTGTGGCTCTGGAGTTTTTCCGTGGTATAAGGCGTAATATGCGGTGGGTACAGGCATTAATTGATCTGAGGGGAAAAATACTGGAAAAGAAAGAAATTATCACACGTATCAGGATGGGCAAAAAAGAGGTGGTAACCGATCAGGTGATGAAGCGTTTGCTTGGTTTGAAGGATTTTTACACAAGGCTGGAGAAGGTGTTATCCAGTGCATATTTCTTGATTGTGCGCAATGATGATGAGCTCTCACATCTGGAGGCAGATAGGATTCGCACTAGCCTCAGCGGTATGGGCTTTGATAGACTGTTTTTTGTGAATAATAAATATCCTGATAGTTCCTCAGAGTTGAGCCTTGGCCAGATAAATGTTGAAGCATTGCCTGGGTCTTTTCTACACATTTTTGAGCAGAATAAGGACTTTTTTAACCAGATAAAACATATCTTGTATGGCTAAAACTTTCTATCTGAGAGACCTGCTGCGCCGGCTCTCACAATGGTGCTGAAAAAATTTTTTCTATAATTAGGACTTTAAGGTCTTTTTTTTATTTTCGCTTTTGCCAAACATTTAAATCTGAGACAAAATGGAACTACAAATTTCACGTGCGATAGTCGAGACATTTTATGCAAAGCTCAAAGACAATCTTAGCATTGATGTTGCTGTAGTAGGTGGTGGCCCTTCGGGAATGGTTGCAGCTACACTACTTGCAAAAAAAGGTTTTAAAGTCGTGTTATTCGAGAAAAAACTGGCTCCAGGTGGCGGTATGTGGGGCGGAGCTATGCTTTTTAACCAGATTGTAGTACAACAGGATGCTATCCATATACTTGACGAGTTTGGGATAGATTACAAGCCTTATGAACAAGGCCTTTATACAGCAGATTCAGTGCAGGCCACAGCAGCTTTGCTATATAAGGCCACAAAAGCTGGCGTTACAGTCTTTAACGGCGTTGTAATAGAGGATGTGGTCTTCCACAATGATGCGGTCTCTGGTGTGGTAATCAACTGGACACCAGTGCAGCTAACAGGTATGCACGTAGATCCTCTGGTAATTATGTCACGTGCCGTGCTGGATGCCACAGGTCATGACGCAGATGTGGTAAGCGTGGTTGCCAGGAAAAATGATATTAAACTCAATACACCTACTGGAAAAATTATGGGTGAGCGCTCTATGAATGTTGAGATTGGCGAGCCAACTACTGTGGAAAACACAAAACAAGTCTTTCCCGGCTTATATGTCTCTGGTATGGCTGCCAATGGTGTGAATGGTAGCTTCCGTATGGGTCCTATCTTTGGTGGCATGTTGCTCTCAGGAGAAAAAGTAGCAAACCTCATAGCAGACAAGCTTGCTAAGTAATACCTTTTACCTGAATAAACCAGTCTAAAAACAATAATTCCTTGCGGGCGTGCCTTGTGCACCCCGCAAGGAATTATTGACATGTTCAAATCATTATCTAACGAACAATTGTTATCCCACATCAAACCATGATCTCAGTCTCTGGTTATCAAATTTATAATCCTTGTGGAAAAATTCGCCGGTCTGCTTATCCTGGTAATAGTCTTGCTGCCATTGACCGATATTATCGTGTATCTCCCTAACTGCGTTTATTACATACTCGAGCTCATCATTGGTCATAGTAGGATGAAGTGATATTCTTACCCACCCTGGTTTTTGTGTAGCATCGCCATGCCTGAGCAGCTCTTTTAATCTATCGGAGGCATTTTTGTCCAGCTTGAGTAAGAAGTGTCCGTAAGGTCCTGCACATGAGCAGCCACCACGAACTTGTATACCGTAGCGGTCATTTAGAAGCTTTGTAATGAGATTATGATGTACTTTTTCGCTGTAGAAAGACACAACGCCCAGACGGTCTTTGATATTATCAGCCAGAATGTGCACGCCGTCAATCTGAGGTAATTTTTCGAAAGCTATATCAATGAGCTCGTCCTCACGTTTGCGAATATTGTCCGCACCCATTTTGTCTTTAAGCTGGAGGGCAAGAGCTGTTCGTATAGTCTGCAGAAAAGCTGGTGTACCGCCATCCTCACGCATCTCAACGTCATCTGTGTAAACTATCTCGTTCCATGGATTGGTGAAAAGGACTGTTCCTCCGCCAGGATGGTCAGGGACCAGATTGGAATATAGTTTTTTGTTAAAGACCAGCACTGCAGCACTGCCTGGACCGCCGAGGAATTTGTGTGGTGAGAAATAAATTGCATCAAAATATTCTCCTGACTGGTCATCTTTGTGCATGTCAATCTTTATGTAAGGAGCAGATGCAGCATAGTCTATGAAGCACAGGCCATCATATTCGTGCATCATTTTTGCTAGTTCGTAAATAGGTGGAATATAGCCAGTTACATTTGATCCAGCAGAGAAAGCACCTATTTTTATTTTTCGGTCTTTGTATTTTTCCAGAAGATCTCGAAATGCTTGCAAATCAACCTTTAGCCCATCATCAAATGGAATAATGACTACGTCGGCAATTGTTTCCTTCCATGAAAAATGATTGGAATGATGCTCAACATGTGTCACAAAAACCACAGGTCTATCCTTCTCGTCCACCGGCTCTTTACACAGCTCTATCCCTGTCGTCCGCTTGTAATAACAGTTTTTGTCAGGCAGACGCAAGCCCAGGATGCGCTGAAGTTTATTGACAACGCGTGTCATGCCTGCTCCGGCTGCTATCAGATAGTCATCCTCTGAGGCATTGACATGGCGTTTTATTATTTCACGTGCCATGTGGTAAGCACGAGTCATAGTCACACCTGTTTCACTGGCTTCGGAATGTGTGTTGCCCAACATAGGAGCGAATTTTCCTGTCATGATTTCTTCAATGGGCCTGTACAGACGGCCTGAAGCAATCCAATCTGCGTAAATCATTTTTTTCGTTCCATAAGGGGTCTGGAACTGGGCATCTATGCCGATGATGCCATTCCTGAACTGTGAAAAGTATTTTTCTAGAGCGCTCATATATCTGATTTTTATGATTTGTTTGCGAAATTTTGAACCCGGAGTCTGTTGTTTGTAACCCGTTGCTTAATAGTTGTTTATGTTGTTGGCTGCCTCTTTTAGTGTTTCCCAAACGTTTACGAAGTCTATTAAAAAATTATTTTTCTAACAAATTATGAATTGTTGTTTTACAATAATGCTTGGTTATTTGTATGAATAATTGGGTTTTTCGAGAGGGGGAATTTTTTGGAAATCCAGGGATTAGTTAATTCAGTGTGGATGTTGCTTGTTATTAAAAAGATTTTTAGATATTTTTGTCTTAAATGACTAAGTTTTGAATAATTATCAGAATTTGTTTACTATTGCTAAACTCAAGTTATAGTTAGAGGAATGCAGGATTTTGGTTTATATATTATTTTGACAAAGCCTGAGCTTGGACATGAGAAAGTAGCAGAAATATGTGTGCGAATGGGTGTGAGAATGTTACAGCTAAGGGAAAAATATATGCCAGACCGTGAACTCCTAGCTCTAGCCCGTAGGTTGAGGGCAATTACACGTAGCACAGAGACAAATTTTGTGATTAATGACCGTCCTGATATTGCTGTTTTGTCTGATGCTGATTTTTTACACCTTGGCCAGGATGATATTCCTGTAGAAGAGGCTCGCAGAATAGTAGGGGACATGAAAATAGGCTTGTCCACACACAGCCTGGAGCAGGCCAGAGAAGCGTTGAAGAAGAATCCAGATTATATTGGCTTTGGGCCTATTTATCCCACACCTACTAAGGAAAAGCCAGATCCTGTGGTCGGTACAGAGAATCTAAAGAAAGTCCTGGAGTTTGCGCATGTACCAGTGGTGGCTATTGGAGGCCTTTTCCCCGAGAATATTTCTAAAGTTCTTTTAGCTGGAGCCCGTAATGTAGCTATGGTTCGCTATTTTATGCAGGCGCAGGCAGTCGATGAATTGGAGAAACGCATAACACATATACAATCTCTTTTATCCAAATCAAATCACTAAAACTAATTAACAATGACACAATTACAATATGCACTAAAAGGCGAGATCACCCCTGAGATGCTGGAGGTGGCTAAGAAGGAAAACCTTGATCCAGAATGGCTCCGCGAGGAAATTGCCAGAGGACGTATTGTTATCCCCAAGAATATAAACCACAATTTTTCCCCGGAAGGCATAGGTTATGGATTAAAGACAAAAATTAACGCTAATATCGGTACATCCCCAGAGCATATCAATCCAGAGGAAGAACTGGAGAAACTGGATATAGCGGTTAAATACGGAGCTCATTCTGTCATGGACCTTTCTACAGGTGGGCGTTTGAATTTCATACGCTTGCAGATATTGCGTCATTCCCCTGTTATGGTTGGTACAGTGCCTATTTATGCTGTGGCAACACAGCTTGGTGCCGACGGACTGGAGTTCCATAAGATGGATCCTGAGATGCTTTTTAAGGAGATAGAGCGTCAGGCACGTCAGGGTGTTGACTTCATGACTATTCACTCAGGTATCACACGTACTACTGTTAAATTCGAAGAAGGATCAGAACGCGTGGGCGGTATCGTCAGCCGTGGAGGCTCGCTTCTGAAGAAATGGATGTATGAAAATAATGCCGAAAATCCTCTGTATGAGCACTTTGACCGTGTGCTGGATATATGCGAAGAATATGACGTGACAATCAGCCTGGGTGATGCTGTCC
>JALVRO010000311.1 GCA_027031265.1 Bacteroidales bacterium
GGCTTATTTTCTTCTTCTTCCTCCTGATCAGCTGTGGCTTTTTGTTTGACTGTAACATAGAAAGATACATGTGCTTTAGCTCCATACGGATCCTGTGCCCAAAGTGTTAGTTGATATGTTCCGATATCATCCTTTGTAGGGTGAAGAATAATTGTGACAGGATTCTGCTTGAGCTCTATGAAGCTAGGTCTAGGACTTCCATCAGCCTTAGTTAATTTGTACAGCAGGCTATTGTTATCAGGATCCTGGAAAACATTGTTAGGCATGTATTTATAAATTTCGTCCTGGTAAACAAATAAATTTGGAATATAACCGGTTACTCTTGGTGTGTCGTTAGACTTGACTATATAAATCTTAACTGTACCCTGGCTCCAATGTTCATACATGTCTCGAGCATATATATTGAAAGAATAGTTTCCTGGTTTGTCAGGTATACCAGAATATTGTTTAGTAGAGTCATTGAACGTCAGCCACATAGGTGTAAAGGAATAAGAAATCTGTACAATACTATCATTACTATCCGGGTCATAAATTTGAGGTCTGTCAAAGGCCAGATGCTGTCCCACCAGACCATATACATTTCTTGATTCGACTATAGGAGCATGATTAAGGTTGAAATGTAGAATAAATCTATTGTCATTCCGTCCAGCATTTGTAGTAAATGTGTAAGAATTTTGTTGTAAATTGACCAATGTGTCTACAACAAGATCTTCGAGGTAAACCTGTGTATTCTCGTCAAAATTGATACTCTTGAGAGCTATTGTGAGGGTATCCTGGTCACAGTTATATCCAAGGAATATGTCCGTATATTCTGTATTTGGATCATCTGAGGCAATAGCCATAGCAGTATTTTTATCTGGCGTGAGAGAATAAATCCTTAATCCATAGTCATTACTAAATCTTTTGAAAGCATCAAATTGTCTATCAAAGTCAGCGCTAGCTCCTTTGACAAGTCTATAGACCATTTCGTCCTGTGTGTTTTTATTAGAGATTGTTAATCTAAGAATATTGTGTTGTTCATTGTTTAATGATTTTTTGTAAAAGGTCTGATTTGCATGTACACAATAACTTGGGTCTATGGTTATCTGAACGCTGTCAGTGTATGCTTTGACAAAGAATCCCTGGCCTAATGGGACGATATTACTAGCATTATTAGTTCCCACACCAGTTGCTGTACCACCTGATGCTACATAATATCTATAATTGTCCTGTCTACCTGTATGCGAAGCATCATCATATAAGTAGAATGCCATTTCTATGTCGCCATTTTGAAAAGCAGATTGTGTAACGATTTTGTCCAGATCTAAAGGAGCTGTATAAGGATTACTGATAAAGTTCCATCCTTCGTAAGAGGCTTGGGATGATGCTGTCTTGTGTAAGGTTATAGTATATGCGCCTGTGTTTAGCGTATCTTTATAAACAATAGTTGTCTGGTAATAGTAATAGGCATATCCAATGGCAGATTTTAATGTATCCTTTTTGTATGGAGTCCATGGAGATTGGTCTGCTGGTCCTCGCCATGAAATAGTTGGATCCCAGGTATAGAAATTATTAGTGTTAAAGAGTGAAATATCTGCCCCTTTGACAGGAGGTCCAATGTAATGCCACTGTTTTCCAGTAAAATATCTTTCGACAGTAGCCTGAACATTTGGTGAATGTTGTATGAGAGATCCATCACCTGAGGCAGAGGATTTAATCACAAGACCATTGAGGCCTGCTTTATTAATCAATGTGCTATTTACAGTAAGGGCCTTGCCTTCAGGTATAATAAGCTGGGCAGATGAGATTGTGAGATTTTCGGCTACTGTTGGTGTATTAGCATCTCCTGTAATAAGTTTCTGACCTGAGCCTGCAATAATCAGATTGTAATAATTCCAGTTATGGATATTCTGGTCGCTAGTACTGCTATAGCGGACATAACCGGAAGTAAGAGAAGGTGTAGATGTAAGATTTATAGATCCACCCTGCAGGTCAAGCAGAGAATTACCTTTAATAGTAAGGTTTGCTGCCGATAGAGTGTCATCGGTTAGTATAACAGTAGCAGAATCTGATCCATTATTTCCCAAAACAAGGCTGTTGGCAATCGAAAGGTCTCCTCCAGTAGATACGGTCAGGGAGGTATTGTCTTCTAAAGTTATACTTCCCACACTTACAGATTGTGTAATAACTGGGAAATTAGGACTACCTGATTGAATCAGGGCATTATCAGAAGATCCGGGAATGAGATTATTTTGCCAGTTGGCAGCAGTATTCCAGTCAGTATTACTTTGACCTATCCATGTGTAATAATTGACAGCAGATTTAGAGGCCTGTGGGGTATTGCCATAAGCTCCAATGTTTATTCTATTACCACTTTGAGGCTCGTTGTTAAATGCAGAGGCGGGGTCACCTGCATCCAGGGCAGGGGATGTCGCAGTGTCATTTGTCCAGGTACCTCCAGTAGCAACAAGAGGCGGCCATTGTCCACCATGATATGATCCTTGTGTGGATTGTATGTGAAAATCACGGTTTGTTGTATCCACAAACAATGGATCCTGGCTAATATCATGGGATCCTGCGTCATTCCAGGCTGCCAGGTCAGCCAGTTTTGTTCCGTTTTTCTCTATTAGGTTAGAGCTAGACCAACTGTAATAAAGATTGTAATCACTAGTATAACTAGCGTTATTCTCGAAATTAGCAGCAACGTAATCACCATTATTCTTAGCTGTAAAGATATTATTTTTTATCTGATAGCCGCTTCCAGCAATGATGTGCAATCCAGCACCATAATCGCCTTCACTAGCTGACTCATCTCCAGTGACAATATAATCATCAGCTATCCACCAGTATGAAGTAGAGCCTGCGCCATCGACGTTAACAAGATAATGGATATATAGACTATCGCTGGTAGGATTGATATGCTCTGCTTTACCCTGGACATAAGCGTTTTGTGTTTTTGAGAGGTTTAAAAATGTTGTCCAGTTATTGTTGTCAAAGCTATATTCGGCTTTAATGTATTCAATATCCAGCATTTCGCCATCTGAGCGTCCCCATGTTGATATAGTTAAGTTTTTATAACCTGATACATCTATGGCGTTAGCTTTGTAAAGGGTTCCATCTTTATATGTACCTATGGCATGTGTGGGACTAACATAATAGTTTGGATGTCCGCTGTAATCTCTTATGCTGCTCTGGTTAGTGGTTCTCCAGTCCGGAGCACCTGATTCAAAATCCTGGATATAAAGTGTATCCCCTGTCCGAGGTGTAAAGTGGTGGCCATTACCATAAGTTGTATTATTTGTAATGGTTGTGTTATTAGAAGATTCTACTTTTATACCATCCTGGTAGTTGTTGTAAATAAGGTTATTTTCAATCTTGGAGTTTAATGCATTTTTCAGGTATATACCAGAGCCATTTTTAGTATTTGTCACTTTGTTGAAGATGAAATTGTTGTGCTCACCTTCTGAGTAAATGCCAGCAGTATTAGCATTTGATATGGCTAAACCTTTGACTTCAACGTAGTCGAGTGTGTTTTGTATTCCATAATCATGTCCAGTAGCATCAATGATTGGTTTTTGCCCTTGAGCAGCCCGTATTACAAGATAGTTATTAGCGTCTGGATTTAGACCTGTTGGAATAGTGATAGCTTCATTGTAAGTGCCAGTGTGTATTTCAATGACTTTAGCAGTATCAAAGGCATTTGATTGCCACCAGGCATATAATCCTTGTAGAGCGCTGTCAATAGTGGTATGCATATCTGTTCCGGTTCCTACAGGAATTATATTACGTGTTTTCAGGTTAATATTATATGAGCCGGTATCAGCACTGTTAATTACTTCCAGGGTCCCGGATGTATAGGGTCCTGGATTAAATGTAGCATTGATTGTATGTTGGTCTATGACATTATATGAGTCTGCATCTATGCCACCAAGTTTTACTGCTGTTATATTGTTGAAGTAATTACCTGTGATAGTCATAGTAGTGCCCAGGTCGGCGTAAATGTATGATTTTGAAGTAGATGTTATTTGTGGTGCATGTACGAGAGTTGTGGCTGCACCAGGTTCACCTGGTAGTTTATAGCAGTTTGTAGCAGCTGTGTATTCATATATTGCTACATAATATGTTGTTCCTTCATTTAGTCCAGTAACAGTGACTGAATTGCCTGTACCATTGTAGACGACATAATTATTATTTCCAATATTATCACCAGAACCGAATGTGCTGTTAGCATTATATGCTGTGCCAATATTTGGATTTTCGTTCACGGCAGAACCTTCGTGCATGACTACCAGCACAGCGTCACCATTACCTCGTGTCCAGTTAATTGTCATTGAATCATAACTAGGAGTAATGGAGACATTGGATGCCTGGGTTGTTGGCTGGTTACAAGTAGGATCACCAGAAATACTAAAATCATCAATAGCTATATCACCGTTATACCGGGTACCAGTAGTGGAGGCAATACGGAATTTTACGTTTGATTGTCCATCCAGAGTAGAGATATCCACTTTTGCTCTAAACCAATTTTGTCCCTGGTCTCCAGATAATGTTTGGGTTGTATCCCCTGTACTTTCCCAAATTGTCTTCAGGTTAGTCCATGTAACACCTCCATCAACAGAATAAGAGACTGGCCCTAATGTTCCACAGTTAGCGCCATACATATAGTAATAAAATTCTATTTTAAGATTTTGCCAGCCTGAGAAATTAAATTCTGGTGTCAACAAATAGACCGGAGTAGCCACGCTTATTCCACTTACTTCTGTATAAAGGTAGTTTCCTGTACCAGAAGTATGGTCTCCATCAGGTCCTGTATTGTGTGAGGAAGTGGGTCCTTTATTGACACTCCAGTCTAAAGAGCTTTCGGTTTCGTCATTAGCCCAGCACTGTTCTAGATCTACAGATGAGCCTTTGGAGCCTATGTTAATTGTGAACTGATCAAAATTTTGAGTATAAGGCAGCCTGTTATCCCAGATATTTATTGTCTTTGTCTTAGAATCATTATTATTGTTGTTATCATTACCTCCATTAATATTTGAAATTTGGGCCTCTATTGTGTGATTACCATAGTCAAGGGTAATTGATGGGAATGTTATGGTAACTGTCTGTCCCTGTGAAAGCGTGCCTGTCCAGTCCTTTGATTGTTGTTGACCTCCATCAATAGTGTAAGTTATAGTGAAGCTTGTGATGTCTGTGTTACCAATACAAGCAACTTCAAATTTTGGACTTATAGCAGTAGGCTTACAATATTCTTTATCAGGTTCTATTATTTTATTCAGAGCAGCATCAAGTGCAGGTGGCTGGTAACAATCTGATACCCAGACGCCACGTCCATAAGTTGACGCATAAAGTTTTGTGTTTGCATGATTGTTATTATCATAATGAAAATCTAGGTCTGTAATAGATACGAAAGGCATACCTTGGTTAAAGAGTTGCCAGGGATTATTTCCGTACTTAACCCAGATACCGGCATCTGTTCCTACATAAACTTCGTGCACATTAGTATTTTGTTTGTTAACAGCAATAGCACCTGCAGGCACAGCAGGCAATCCCTCTGAAATATTCGTCCATGTATTACCTCCGTCTGTTGTTTCATAAACTACATTATTGTCATAGCTACCCATACATAAGTATACGTGATTAAAATCATTAGGATCAATTGCAATGTCTGTAACTAGATTCGATGGTAAGCCGTTAATCTGCGAGTAGTTTTTTCCAGTATTATCAGATTTCCATACTCCGTTTGGGCTAGCTACCCAGATATAGAGGTTGTTTCCGTCATTATAAACGTCTAAGGCTTTCATGTGATCATCATTATCAAGGGCTGCGCCTGACATATCTGTATTATTTTGACCTATATAACGCTCAACACGGTCTGTTCCGATATATATAGTTCTACTGTCACGGGGGTCTGCCTGCAATGGCCCAGCCCAGTCAGCATCACCACTATTTCGTATACTTACTTTGTTTGCCCATTTGTCAGTAGTATAATCAATTTGCAGGTTGGTATATGTACCCCATTGGATATTATCATTTGTCGGATCTATGTCACAGTTCATTCCGTCACCACCTTTTACATCAGTCCATAGATTTGCTCCAGCATCAAGAAGTTTTGTACCATTATCCTGGAAGCCTGCAATCACCTCGTCTGCTACGTTGTCTGCTACGCCAATCCCATAAATCTGACCATTTACAAGGCCAGCTGTAATATCGTTCCAATTACTATTTGTTCCTGCAGTAGGGTTATTAGAGTAATGAATTCCACCATCATTAACGTCAAAAAGACGATTGTCTGATGGGCGGAAATATGCATTGTGGTGGTCTGCGTGTATCACTGGCGCTCCTACAGTGTTATACCTGAAACTTGTAGTCCAGCAAGTGACAGGGTCAAAAGAATTCCCACCATCAGTAGAAATCCAGGTGTTGACACCACCAACGTATAATACGTCGTCATCTGTATTTGAGACAGCCAGAGCAACGTCGTAAAAAGCCTGGCCACCTTGATTAACAGTACCTTTGGTATCCCATGAATAAAGGTTATGTTGACGTCTCTGTCCATCCCAGACCATTGCCCATGTCTGTCCCCCATCATTTGAACGGTAAATACCATATAATCCCATGTCTGCACCATTACCTGTGATTATATATACCCTATTAGCATTAGATGGTGCGACAGCAACGTCACAACGATATTCATCATTTGTACCGTTGAAAGTGGCATTCCATGTCAGCCCATCGTCTGTCGAAAGGTAAGCTTTTGGAGACCATCCATAAGTGGTAGCTACCAGGTGGGCAGGATTACCTCCGTTTGTTGAGCCTGGTATGAGTTCCATATCAATGAAAAAGCCATTCTGTGTTAGATCCCATGTATTACCAGCATCAGTAGATCTGTATATACCGATTGATGTTGCTGCCCACATAGTATTTCTGTCGTTAGGGTCAATAATTATTCTACTGACTCTTACCTGGCTTTTGGGTTCGAATGTCAGTCCTGTCCTTTGCCAGGTTTGTCCACCGTCTGTTGATTTTAATATGCCTATGGACGGGTCGTCCAGAGCGTCGCGGTCTCCTGTTGCTATAAAAATAACGGGATTGTTTGCAGCGTTGTAATCAGGAGGTAGAGCTATATCACTAACGCCCAGGATCTGGTTGTTATCTGTTAGACATGTCCAGTTCTGTCCTCCATTAGTCGTTTCCCATAATCCTCCAGAAGCTGCTCCTACCCAGAAGTGAAGGTCATTATTTGGGTCAAAAGCAGCACAATTGATTCGGCCTGTTCCTTTATCATTGTCGTCAATGTTAGAGGGTCCCAGGCTTTGCCACGTTCCACCAACGGACTTTACACCATTGGCTTTCATCTGTGAGATAACGTCAAATGGTGAAACAGCCGGAAATTTTTTTGTAACAGGATCTACGCGTGGTTCCCAGTACCATTCCCAGCGTTTAAATTGAAAATAACCGGGTATAGCTGATTCATCAAATTCTACTTTGTGTTTGAGGTAATCAGGATGAGTGGTTTTATAATCTTTGACATACCTTTCAAAGGCACGCTGAAAATCAGTGAGTGAATAAGATTCTTTCTTAGGTAAATAGCTTATCCAGGGCTGGGCATAAGTCCAGCTGTTCATCAATGTGATTAACAAAGCCACTAAGAAAATTCTAGCTTTAGCTTTCATGGTTTTTAAGTGTAAAATTTTTATAAAATTATTAAATTATTCTTTTAAAAACGGAAAAAAAATAAAAAGGTTGCAAATTTTAACTTTTTAATGCTTTGTGGTTTTCATAAAAAGAGGGGCATCGCTGCGATACCCCTCTTTTTATTTTACCGTTTTCGTTGTCCATGCCGCCATACCTCTGTGGAGATGAGGTTGCCTTGTTTATCGTAGAATTTCCATTTTCCGCTCTTTTTGCCGTTAGTATATTTACCTTCTGCTTTTATCTGTCCGTCATTATAATAGAAGGTTGCTTTACCGTCCCGCAATCCGTCATGATATTCTATCCTGGCTTTTATTTGGCCGTTTTCGTAATATTGAAGCAGGATGCCATCTACTTTGTCATCTTTAATATAAAATTCCGCCAGCTTGGAATTGGCATCGTTATCATAGAAGATCTGTACAAGACCATTGAGTTTGCCATCCATGTCAAACATTTGAGTCATTTTCAGGTTGCCATCAGGATAAAAAACACGCCATTGTCCAAAAGGATGACCATTTTTTGTCTCTCCTTGCATGTAAATTTGGTTGGTTCCAGGGAAGTAAATAGTATGCTGACCATCTGTGAATACAGTGTCTCCTAGCGATATTTTGAAACGCATGCTATCAATATCCTGAAGCAAACGGTCTACCTGTGTTTGTTTCTCCATCTGGTGCAGAACGATATCAAGTGAGGCATCAGGATCATAAATGGATGCTATATTTATTTTCATCAAATCATGGTCAGTGACTAGTTGTAACGCTATCTGGCTAAAGCCTGTTATGAGATCTTTGTTTTTAATCAATTCCCTGCGGTCTTTTTCTGTGGTAAAGAAAAGAAGATTTTTGAACAATAGTGGTGTGTTTATATAAGCAAAGAATGTGTTTTTTCTACTAAAATTATCCAGAAAATCAATGAATTTATCATTTCCATTGAGAGTATATCCAGAAACATAATCGTCTATAATACTTTCTAGCGTATGGGGTGAGTTGCTGAATACCACATAGTTACCAAGGATAGTGAAGTAAGGTTTTTCGATGTCAGCAAACAAGCGTCCGAAAAACATGCGGAAAAAACCGTTTATTTTGAGCAATGAAATTGTGTAACCTCTGTAGTCAATATTTTTG
>JALVRO010000312.1 GCA_027031265.1 Bacteroidales bacterium
TACACTGAAACTGAATGCTCTTTGATAGAGAGAACCAACAACTACAAACGGATCGGTGTCGCGAAAGTGGTCGTCTGCTGAACATATAGACGGAGCTACTATTCGGAGTACAACAACTGTAAATAATAGCTGTTCTAGACCACAAAGCATAGACCTTACTTCCAAATTTTGTTCAAGGATGACCGCTTGGAGAATGAGTGCAGTTATTTTTTCACGAGGCAGACTGTTAGACTACTCTACCATGCATGAAACTGTTGTGGTGCTCTGAGAAGATAAGCATTTCTTCAAAACACCTTGTTGTAACCTATGCCTGCCACGCTTAGGCGTCATGAGATGACTCATTAAGAGAAACAATTGCTACAAACACACAAACAAACAAACAAACGAACGAACGAACAAACAAATATTCAGATAAACGTGTTGTAGTACACTACATTATCATATTGTGTTGTCTACTACGGTATTAATTTGTATTGTGCGTTGTTGATTTGAAATATGTAATATTATGGGTTACTTTAATATGTTGTATTGTGTTATATTAAATCATATCATATCACAGCCATTTTTCATGTTTCTACAACGAACTGTTCAGTTGGTCGTTTCTGGAAGATATACGCTCGGGCAGTGCGTGTTGCACAGCGAAAAGAGCGAGAGAACGTTTGCTGAATAGCTTAATCATAAATATTAACCAATGACATTTATGGGTTTAGGCGAAGATATATCAATGGTCCTCCCACCTCTCTTGCCTTTAGTCGTGCTTGTGTGCTTGTATGTTTCGGTATAGATCATGCCGTGTTATTAAAGTGCCAGAAATTATTCTTTGGCACCAAGGCAAAAGCTTTATTTTGGATGAAATTATATATTTCTAACAGTGCCCAGTGTACTTTTCTGTCAGTGGTGGAATATTGAATGATAGCAATGCTAATTTTGGCATGCCCCAGGGATCCATGTTAGGACCAAAGAATTACTGCATAATCTTGGTTATCTGAATGGCCACAAAAACAATTTTGACTCCAGGTTAAGACTGCAAAATCCAACGAGAGGATGAACAGGACTTAGATAATGTATACCTAGAAATTACTGCTTTAAATCTTCAGGCGACATGTGATTGGTAATTTAGAAATTTGATTTAATGAATCAGAGCTTTTTGTAAGTTCAGGTAAAGAGATGTGTATCACTCACGTGCTGTGCTGTTAGTGAAAGTGCAAGACAGGATTGTATGATTTGAAGCATTTGCGATGTTTTTAAGTTGAAGTGCGAATGATATTGTTTTATGGCTCATGATCATAGATAGGAGAAATTTCAAGATTTGTATGAAAAGAAAGGATCTGGTATACTAATCAGAAACGTGAACTAAGAGAATGAAAATAGTGACAGAAAGGATTTGCTTGTAAATTAATCAAGAAAGAAATTTACTGCTTAACTTTATGTGTTCTTTGATGATTAGTTTTTAAATGAAAAGGAAGGAAAAGTGGCCACATGACTTGAAGGATTAAATAAAATATTTAATGAATTTTATTCTTACTAAGATCATTTTTAACTTTTATGCTGGCACATGATTGATAATTTAGAGATATATGTATCATGCATGTGCTGTGCTGTTAGTGTGAGTGGTAGAGTGGGTGTGTCATGTTTTTAAGTTGATTTTCTGATGACTAACTGGTAGAGTTTTATTAGGACAGGGTTTAACTATTGATTTATATAAAGGCATGATAATTTCTTCTTCTTTATGAACTATAATTCTTCTAATTAATCCAAGAATCCTATTAGTTTTAATGCTGCAATCCGATGCTATTCAGACACCTTTAAATTAGCACTTAGTTTTTTCTCCCAGATCTTTCTCTTTCCTAGTTGTACATTTCCCTTTTTATCATTTAAGTCTTGATTTTCATGTCCCATATGTAAACAATTGTGCTTATCAAAGTTAAATAGCATCTACCAATTCTCAGACCACTTTTTTAGTTCTTATCATTGCTAGACTTGTTAAATTTAAAATAAACCTTAGTGTCATCTGCAAATTTAAGAATCTGTCTTACTCTGTTACTATCCAAGTTGTTTATATACTCTAAACATAATAATAGTCTCAATGTTGAGCTGATTTCTAATTAGACAGACCCCCATTCCTGTCTTGTGTTTTACTCATTTTACCATTTGATCACCTAAACTGTGACTCCTTAGTTTTATCATCAATTTCTGATGTCAAATGCTTTCTGAATGTCTAAATAAACTACACTACATGTGAATCATTGTCTATGCATTTCGTTTGATCATCTAAAAAACAGAGCTAGTCTGTTAAAAAAGACTTTGCTGTAAGGAACCCATGTTATGATCTGTTTATTAACAAGATGTCTACCGCGTATTTTTTGCTAGAGTTAGACTACCTGGTCTGTGATTCTCAGATTGTTTTATAAAACTTTTCTTTAAAAAAAAGGTTTGATTTTAGCTTCTTTTCATTCCCTTGGAACAATAACTCTTTTAAGTGATAAGTTAAAGATTATCATTTGTTGAATACTAATTAATTGTACTGTTTCAATTTTCTTTCTTAGTACCTATTTGTTCAGTTATCATACTAGGTATTACAACTAATTTGCTTAGATACTCTGAATCTTTGCCTTTAAACCTATTTTCTGTTGATGATACGTCATTAGTATCTTCTCTAGTAAAATTGTTCATTCAAATCCTTGACCGTCTCACGACCCTCCATCAACAACTCATCTGCTTTGTGTTTTAATGGTTTACTTCTAATGTGCACATGAACACTTTTACTCTTATTCTAAATATCATTTGCCAATTTATTTTCAAATTTCTGCTGTTGACTTATTTAGCATATTCTTTATTTTTCCTATAATTACCTTAATTTTTTACTTTATTTAAATAAATATTTTTTTGAATGGTGTTTT
>JALVRO010000313.1 GCA_027031265.1 Bacteroidales bacterium
TACCAGGCTCACCAATAGACTGGGCAGCAATAACACCTACAGCCTCTCCGACGCGTACCAGTTTACCCGTTGCCAGGTTCTGTCCATAACACTTAGCACATACGCCAAACTTAGCCTCACATGTAAGGACTGAACGAATATAAACCTCCTGAATAGGTGACTCTTCTATCTTTGTAGCTATCTCCTCTGTGATAAGCTCACCAGCTGCGACAATCAGCTCGCCTGACAATGGATCATAAACATCATCCACTGCCACACGACCCAGGATACGGTCATGCAATGTCTCAACGATTTCCTCGTTTTTCTTAATAGCACGGGCTGCTATACCACGTAGTGTTCCACAGTCTTCGATAGTAACAATTACATCCTGTGCTACGTCAACAAGACGGCGTGTTAGATAACCTGCGTCAGCTGTTTTCAAAGCCGTATCTGCCAGACCTTTACGTGCACCGTGTGTAGAAATAAAATACTCCAGAACTGAAAGGCCTTCCTTGAAGTTAGCTATAATTGGGTTTTCGATAACCGCTGGTGCTGTACCTGATTTCTGTGGTTTGTTCATCAAACCACGCATACCAGAGAGCTGCTTAATCTGCTCTTTCGAACCACGGGCACCAGAGTCAAGCATCATGTAAATAGAATTGAACCCGTCATTATCCTCAGCCAGCCGCTTCAGCAACACTTCTGTTAGTCTGGCGTTTACATTTGTCCATACATCAATGATCTTGTTATATCGCTCGTTATTGGTGATAACACCCATATTATACTGTGCCCAGATTTCCTCTACCTGGCGATGTCCTTCCTCTACCAATTTTTTCTTCTCCTCTGGTATAATTACTTCGTCAAGGTTAAATGACAGACCTCCACGGAACGCCATGTCATAACCCAGAGCCTTTATATCATCGAGGAATTTTGCTGCAACTGTGGTACCTTTCTTCTTGAGAATATCAGCAATAATAACACGCAGGGATTTTTTGGTCAATACTTCATTAATAAATGGCACACCTTCGGGCACTACCTGGTTAAAGATTATTCTACCTACAGTTGTTTCAAGAAGTTTCGTAACCTTCTTTCCTTCATCTTCCTCTACAGTCAAACGTACTTTTACACGTGCATGCATATCCACAGCACGCTCATTATAAGCAATAAGAGCTTCCTCGGGCGAACTGAATATCAAGCCCTCTCCTTTTACCTTATAATTCTTTGTACTACGGCGCTCTTTGGTCAAATAATAAAGGCCAAGAACCATATCCTGTGAAGGCACAGTAATAGGCGCACCATTAGCAGGGTTAAGTATGTTATGTGCAGCGAGCATCAAAAGCTGTGCTTCCAGAATAGCCATATTAGACAATGGCAGGTGCACAGCCATCTGGTCACCATCAAAGTCAGCGTTAAATGGAGTACATACCAATGGGTGCAGCTGAATAGCACGGCCTTCTATTAATTTTGGCTGGAATGCCTGGATAGAAAGACGGTGCAATGTAGGAGCACGGTTCAGTAACACAGGATGACCCTTCATTATATTTTCCAGGATTTCCCAGATAACAGGGTCACGACGGTCAACAATACGTTTTGCAGATTTAACAGTCTTGACAATACCGCGCTCAATGAGACGGCGAATAATGAATGGCTTATACAGCTCAGCTGCTATATCCTTTGGCAAACCACATTCATAAAGTTTAAGTTCTGGACCAACTACAATAACCGAACGGGCAGAATAATCCACACGTTTACCAAGCAAGTTCTGACGGAAACGTCCTTGCTTACCCTTGAGGTTATCAGACAAGGACTTGAGCGGACGATTCTGTTCGGATTTAACAGCTGTTGTACGGCGTGAGTTGTCCAGCAGGGCATCAACAGCTTCCTGAAGCATTCGCTTCTCATTACGCATAATTACTTCAGGAGCCTGTATCTCAATCAAGCGTTTGAGACGGTTGTTACGTATAATAACACGGCGATAGAGGTCATTCAAATCAGATGTTGCAAAACGTCCACCATCAAGCGGTACCAATGGACGCAGGTCAGGAGGAATAACAGGAATGACCTTTAGCACCATCCATTCTGGACGGTTCACACGGCGTGACTGGCGAAAAGCATTGATAACCTGCAAACGCTTCGAAGCCTCTGCTTTGCGCTGCTTACTTGTTTCTTTTTCTGCCTTTTCCTTGAGCTCGTAATAAAGCTCATCCAGGTCCAGACGACTGAGCAAGTCATAAATAGCCTCAGCACCCATCTTGGCAATAAACTTATTTGGGTCTGAATCATCCAGGTCCTGGTTACCTTTTGGCAGGTTCTCCAGAATATCAAGGTATTCTTGCTCAGTCAAAAAATCCATGTATTTGATGCCATCCTCTTCTTTAATACCTGGCTGGATAACAACATATCTTTCGTAATATATAATCGACTCGAGTTTTTTGCCAGGGATACCCAGAAGATATGCTATCTGGTTGGGACTGTAACGTGTGTACCAGATATGAACTACTGGCACGACGAGCTCAATGTGTCCCATACGCTCACGGCGCACTTTCTTTTCTGTCACCTCTACACCACAGCGGTCACAGACTATACCTTTGTAACGGATTCCGCGGTATTTACCACAGTGACATTCATAATCCTTAACAGGACCAAAAATTCTCTCACAAAACAATCCGTCACGCTCTGGCTTATAGGTGCGGTAATTAATTGTCTCTGGTCTGGTTACTTCGCCATAAGAACGGCGTAAAATATCCTCAGGCGAAGCCAGACTGATGGTTATTTTATTGAAATCAGCCGGATCCTGAACATTTAGTTTTTTGACTTTTGGGAACATAGAGTCAAAGTTTTTTGTTAAATAATTGTGTTTTAATCAAATGTCCGCAATGGGACTATATTGCAATTAATTCTCGTCTTTCTCGAGACGGACATTAAGAGCCAGACCACGCAGCTCGTGCAGGAGTACGTTGAATGATTCCGGGATACCTGGTTTTGGCAATGGACGTCCTTTGACAATAGCCTCATAAGTCTTGGAACGACCTTCCACATCATCGGACTTAACAGTCAGAATCTCCTGCAAGATATGGGCTGCACCAAAGGCCTCCAGAGCCCATACTTCCATCTCACCAAAACGCTGGCCTCCAAACTGTGCTTTACCACCCAATGGCTGCTGTGTGATCAAAGAATAAGGACCAATAGCACGGGCATGTACCTTGTCATCGACCATGTGTGCCAGCTTTAGCATGTAGATAACACCTACAGTTGCTGGCTGGTGGAATCGTTCACCTGTCAGGCCATCATACAGATAAGTCTTACCATAGCGTGGCAAGCCAGCTTTGTCAGTGTATTCTGTGATCTCTTCGAGTGAAGCACCATCAAAAATTGGAGTGTAAAAACGCATACCAAGCTTTTTACCAGCCCATCCAAGAATTGTCTCGAAAATCTGACCAAGATTCATTCGTGAAGGCACGCCCAATGGGTTAAGTACTATATCCACAGGTGTACCGTCCTCCAAGAATGGCATATCCTCCATACGCACAATCTTTGCCACTACACCCTTGTTGCCGTGGCGGCCAGCCATCTTGTCACCGACCTTGAGCTTACGCTTCTTGGCTAGATAAACCTTAGCCAGTTGTACGATACCTACTGGTAATTCATCACCAACGGTCAGGTTGTGTAGCTTACGCTGGTAAGAAGCCTCTAGCTCCTTGTACTTGATATAATAATTATGCAAAATCTTCTCTATAAGCTGGTTATTCTTCTTGTCAGATGTCCATTTCTTTGGATTTACCTCAAGGAAATTAACATCAATGAAAGCCTTTTCTGAGAACTTAATGCCCTTAGGGATAACCTCATTATCATAATAATCCTTAACTCCTTGTGATACCTTACCCTTAACTAAAGCCAGTAGTTTCTCAATGAGTTTAGCACGCAGTTTTTCTTTTTCCTGCTCATACTCTTGATCCAGACGCTGACGCATTGGATCGCTGGCACGCAGGCGTCTCTTGGCACGAGTAAAGAGTTTTTTGTCAATAACAATACCTCCATCACCTGGATCTACGCGCAAAGAAGCATCTTTAACATTACCTGCTTTTTCTCCAAAGATAGCGATCAAGAGCTTTTCTTCTGGAGTAAGGTCAGACTCACCTTTTGGAGTAATCTTACCAATGAGAATATCACCGGGACGAACCTTAGCACCAACACGGATAATACCGTTTTCGTCAAGGTTCTTTGTAGCCTCTTCACTAACGTTTGGTATATCAGGAGTCAACTCTTCTAGCCCGCGTTTTGTTTCGCGAACCTCAAGTTGATGCTCATCTATATGAATAGATGTAAAAATATCCTCACGTATCACACGCTCAGAAATAACAATAGCGTCCTCAAAGTTATAACCCTTCCATGGCATAAATGCCACGAGCAAGTTCTTACCAAGAGCAAGCTCCCCCTTTGATGTAGCAAAACCTTCGGTCAAGATATCACCTTTTTTAACCTCCTGACCTTTGCGAACAATTGGCTTGAGGTTCAAGCACATGCTCTGGTTTGTCTTTCGAAACTTAGGCAGGTGATAAACCTTTGTGTCATCGTCGAATGAAATCAGTCTCTGCTCATCGCTACGCTCGTAACGAACCACGATTTTCTGGGCATCAACATATTCTACCACACCATCAGCTTCGGCAATAACCTGGTAACGGGAGTCACGTACAACTTTTGGCTCCAGACCTGTACCCACAATAGGTGCTTGTGTCACCATCAGAGGCACAGCCTGGCGCATCATATTCGAACCCATCAAAGCACGGTTAGCGTCGTTGTGCTCAAGGAATGGTATCAATGAAGCGGAAACAGAAGCAATCTGGTTTGGAGCAACGTCTATCAATTGTACTTCATCTGGTGTTACGACAGGGAAATCACCATTATGTCTACTCTTAATACGCTTGCTCAGAAGTTTACCGTCTTTGTCAATCTCAGCATTTGCCTGTGCAATAACCTTACCTTCTTCCTCTTCTGCGCTGTAATAATGCCAGCTCTTGAAGTCAACTTTACCATCTTTGACCTCATAATAAGGTGTCTCGATAAAGCCCAGATCATTGACTTTAGCATAAACACACAGGGATGAAATCAAACCAATGTTTGGACCCTCTGGAGTCTCAATAGGACACAGTCGGCCATAGTGTGAATAGTGTACGTCACGTACCTCGAAACCGGCTCTTTCACGTGTCAGACCACCAGGTCCCAGAGCTGAGGTACGGCGCTTGTGCGTCATCTCAGCCAGAGGGTTAGTCTGATCCATGAACTGTGAAAGCTGGTTGGTACCAAAGAATGAATTTATAACAGAAGAAAGAATACGTGCATTTATCAGGTCTATAGGTGTAAACACTTCATTATCACGCACATTCATACGCTCACGGACCGTACGTGCCAGACGTGCCAGACCAACGCTAAACTGGTTGTACAACTGTTCACCAACAGTACGTACACGGCGGTTACTCAAATGGTCAATATCATCGATTTCTTTATTACTATTAATCAGCTCTATCATGTGCTTAATAATCTCAACAATATCTTCATTGGTCAGCACACGGGTATCCAGGTCAATGTCAAGCCCTAATTTCTTATTAATCTTATAGCGTCCTACTTCGCCGAGGTCATAACGTTTGTCAGAGAAGAACAGCTTTTCGAATACATCACGGGCTGTTTCCTCATCTGGTGGCTCTGCATTACGCAATAGCCTATATATATGGACTAAAGCCTGTATCTGTGAGTTTGTTGGGTCTTTTTGCAAAGTATTGTATATGATAGAGTGCAAAGCCTGGTTTTTCTCATCTTTATGCAAAAGAATGGTTTTAACACCAGCTTCTTCTATCAGTGGTAAATGTTCTTCGGTAAGTATGGTTTCACGCTCAATCAAAACCTCATTACGCTCAAGGGAAACGACCTCACCTGTGTCTTCGTCAACAAAGTCTTCTACCCATGTTTTAACTATACGTGCTGCCAGTTTTTTACCAAGGAATTGCTGGAGGTTGTCCGGAGTAACCTCAACCTCCTCTGCTATATCGAATATTTTGAGGATATCATTATCAGTCTCATAGCCAATAGCACGGAGCAATGTAGTAACGGGTAATTTTTTCTTACGGTCAATGTAAGCATACATTACATTGTTAATATCAGTAGCAAACTCTATCCATGCACCCTTGAATGGGATAATACGGGCAGAATAGAGTTTAGTACCGTTAGGGTGTATACTTTGTGCAAAGAATACACCAGGGGAACGGTGCAATTGTGAGACGATAACACGCTCTGCACCATTGATAATAAACGAACCACGGGGAGTCATATAAGGGATTTCTCCCAGATAAACATCCTGAATGATTGTCTCAAAATCTTCATGCTCAGGGTCTGTACAGTATAATTTGAGTTTTACTCTGAGAGAGACGCTATAGGTCAATCCTCTCTCGAGACATTCTTCCATTGTGTACTTAGGAGGGTCGATCGTGTAGTCCAGGAATTCCAGGACAAAATTGTTACGGGAATCTGTAATAGGGAAGTTTTCCTGGAAAACCTTGTACAGTCCTTCTTTTTGTCTTTGTTCAGGAGTAGAATTAAGCTGGAAAAATTCCTTGAAAGAGTCAAGCTGAATAGAAAGAAAATCAGGATACTGAGGTTCGTGCTTTAGGCTAGAGAAGTTAATTATCTTTGTGTCAGACATTTTTTGTCCAGGATTTAAAGTTTATTAATAAAATAAAGTATAACGATAAAAAGGTTTAGTATCCCCGTAGGGATACTAAACCTAATTACCGTCATACCAGATGGTTGACGAGCAGAAATTTATTTGGGATAATTCCCACCTGTCTGTTATTTGATTTCAACTTCTGCTCCGAGTTCTTCGAGTTTTGCTTTGATAGCTTCAGCTTCGTCCTTAGAAATCTTTTCACGAAGTGGTTTTGGTGCTTCGTCAACGAGAGCCTTAGCATCTTTCAGACCGATACCCAGCATCTCTTTAACTTCCTTAACTACCTTGAGTTTCTGAGCGCCTGGGTTCTTGAGAATTACGTCGAATTCGGTCTTTTCTTCAGCAGCTTGACCACCTTCTGCTGCTCCTGGAGCTGCTACTGCTACAGCTGCTGCAGCTGGTTCGATTCCGTATTCTTCTTTAAGAATATCTGCCAGTTCCTGTACTTCTTTTACTGTTAAGTTAACCAGCTGTTCTGCTAGTGCTTTGAGGTCTGCCATTTTAAATGAATTTTTTAAGTTTAACGTTTGAATTTAGTAAAAATTAATGAGTTAGAAAAATCCGAGGTATTAACCCTCGCGTTCTGAGAGTGCTTTAACTAGTCTAGCTAGGATGTCCCCACCTGATTGTAATTGACCTATAACGGTCTGCATTGGCGACTTGAGAAGCAGTACAAGGTCTGCTATCATCTCTTCGCGAGACTTGAGTGATGCCAGTGTATTAAGCTGGTCATCGCCAATGTAAACAGATTCCTGTACGTAAGCAGCCTTGAGAATTGGCTTTGGATGATCCTTACGGAACTTCTTTATCAAACGTGCAGGTGCATTAGCTACTTCAGAAAGCATCAAAGCTGTGTGATGATGCAATACTTCGTAAAGCTCGCTATAATCATTTTCTACCTTCTCAAATGCTTTTTCCAGGAGAGTGTTTTTTACAACGATGAGCCTGATACCCTGGTTGTAACACTCTCTTCTCAACAATGTTGTATCCGCAGCATTCAGATCAGAAATATCTACCAGATAAACATTAGGATATTGCTGAAGTAGCTCAACAATCTGATCAATTATTTTGGTTTTCTGTTCGCGTGTCATAGTCGTGTAGATTAAGATCGTTTAATTGATTTAGGATCAATTGGGATACTTGGACTCATTGTCGAAGACAGGTGAATGCTTCGCATATAGTTACCCTTAGCTGCTGCAGGCTTGATCCTTATCAAATGATTGAGAAATTCATTAATATTCTCAGCCAGTTTCTCCGGGTCAAAAGACTTACGTCCTACTGGAACGTGCACATTACCAGCCTTGTCAACCTTGAATGTTATACGGCCAGCCTTGAACTCCTTAACAGCCTGCTCGAGCTTGTCTGTAACTGTTCCAGCTTTAGGTGTGGGCATCAGACGACGTGGACCCAATATCCTGGCTACTTTACTTACCTTAGGCATTGCCTGTGGTGTAGCTATTACCACGTCAAAATCAAGCCAACCTTTCTGGATTTTCTCAATGTACTCGTCCAGGCCTACATAGTCGGCACCTGCTTTGCGCGCTTCTTCTTCCTGCTCTGGAAGACACAGTACAAGTACTTTCTTTTCTTTTCCTGTACCATGTGGCAAAACGATGGTACCGCGCACCATTTGGTCGGCCTTACGAGGGTCTACGCCCAGCCTTACAGCCAGGTCAATTGATGAGTCGAAATTTTCATAAGCAATTTCTTTAACCAGCTTAGCTGCCTCATCAATTGAATAAAGCTTACCCTTCTCGATTTTCTCTAAGGCCGCCTTCTTCTTTTTTGACAAACGTGCTCCCATCGTGTAAATTTATTATTTATTTTTCAAGTTTGAATATGGAGGCTCACCTTCGACTGTTATACCCATACTACGAGCTGTACCTGCAACCATGCTCATTGCAGACTCTATAGTAAAGGTATTCATATCCTGCATCTTGCCCTCTGCGATCTGGCGAATCTGGTCCCATGTAACCTTGCCAACCTTCTGTGCGTTTGGCTGGGGAGAACCTTTCTGGATGCCAGCTGCTTCCTTGAGCTGTACTGCTACAGGTGGCGTCTTTGTTATGAATT
>JALVRO010000314.1:0-2377 GCA_027031265.1 Bacteroidales bacterium
GACCTTGCCTCGCTTAATCACTGCCAGTGTAGGATTATAACTCCTGGTTATGTGCATATCATAATACCTGCCAGTAGAATCAAAATAAGTAAAGAGCGAATCGTAGAAAAAGCTCCATGATGAGGCTAATTCACTCTTCTTCATAAGCATAATAACCTTAAAATCCGTTTGCCTTAATTTGGTATAGTTTAGCTGCACAAAGCTCAATGCAGTATTAACACAAGACTCGCAACTTCTATCAATGGGTATAATAAGAAACATCATACTATCTCTCTGTGGTTCAAAATATTGCTTTAAATAATTTTGCATATTTTGTTTATCCAGAGCCGTGTGAGAGTAATAAAAACAATACTTTGTCTGCTTATCAACTTCTTTTTTAAAGCTTTGCCAATTTTCCAGCCAATGTTTCTGATCGATCTTGACATATTTATAATGATACAAATCAAATACTGGATTACCTGCCTGGCGAGATTTCTTTTTATTATAAAAAAGCAAGGTATGACGGTTTAAAAAGATAAATCTGAACACAGCAGTGGCCGTGTCAAAGTATTCTCCGATATTCTTGTCTTTCAAGACGATATTGGCACCAGAAAGAAAATAATTTTTGTGCGAAAACATATACGTTCTAAAAACAACTTTATTAAAAGTATCCACATAAATACCTGTATATCTCTGCGTTTCAAATTCATCAAAATTCTCAGAATTAGGCACAGTATCTATAAGCAGGCTTTTACTCCAAATTGTATCCAATTTCTTGCTTAACAGGTTATATGCATAGATGTATGGATGGAATCTATCACTTATGTATAACACAGAATCTAACACGTTATACCTCATTAAAAACAAATGCGATTCTTTAGCATCAAGATTAAAGCGAATAGAATCAACCACCCGTCTCTTTAACACATTATAAATAAACAATTTATAAACTTTCTCATTAATATTTCTGTTATCTTTATGGTAAATTATAAGCGAATCAAAAACAAATCTGTTTCTGTCCGTCAGGATATAATCATGCTTAATGTCAATTCCAAAGCTCTGAAAAGGTATTGTTTCTATCAAAATAGCCTTCTGGCTGTTAAAAGAAAGCTTGTAAACGTCTATCGTTGAGTCCTTCTCCACATACAAAAGGTTGTTATTAATTGAAAAATTATAATGGAATGTATTAATTCTGAAATTATCAAAGTATTTTGCCTCTAAAGTATCAAGCGTAGTGTCTAGCCTAACGTAGTAAAGAGTATCTCTGTAAACGAAATAAAGGACAGAATCGTCAAAACGTATGTGATGTATATAAGAACCAGCCTGCCTTTCTGGTAATTTCACAATTATTGAGCGCAAAGGTCCCTCCAGACTAATAGACACCATCTGTCTGGACTCACAAGAAAATAAAAAGATCAAAGTCAGAAAACAAAACAAAAGCCGCTTCATTTGTTTAACTTATTATCCTCGCAAAGACACAAGAAATTTATCTAAAACTCTGCTCCTAGGAAAGTGAGCATACGTAGTTGCATGCTGTCTAAAGCATTGGGATTATAAACCTTGGCAAAGCTGACCTTGCCTCGCTTAATCACTGCCAGTGTAGGATTATAACTCCTGGTTATGTGCATATCATAATACCTGCCAGTAGAATCAAAATAAGTAAAGAGCGAGTCATATACAAAGGCTGGCGCACGCTTAATTTCACTCTTTTTTAATACAAACAAAACTTTAAAATTCCTTTGCCTCAGAACATGATAGTTCAATTTGACAAAGTTCAAAGCATCATTAACACACGATGGACAACTCCTGTTATAAGGTATTATCAGGTAAAGCATACTATCTGACACAGAATTGCCAAAACCTTCTAAATATTCTGTCAATCTCTCTTTATTCAAATCTGTCTTCAGGTAAATTTTACACTCCTCTGCCTCCAGATCCGCCTGCTTCTTAAACTTCTCCCAGCCCTTCTGCCATTTATCCCTGGATACTCTGACATATTTATATTGCTTGAGATCTAAAATTATACTTTGCTTCTTCTTTGACTCCTGCCAATTATAAACCAATGCTTTACTACTATCCAGAAAAACAAACCTCCATATATTCGTTGTAGTATCCATATACTCACCTATCCTCTCCCCATCTTTGACTATTACACAACCTGTATAGAATCCCTTTTTGTATATCATATAGGTTCTAAATACCACATTATTGTATGGATCAAAAACAAAACCATCATATCGTGATGTCTCAAACTCATTAAATGCCCTGGTATTTGGAACAGAATCTATCAAAAGACTCTTTGCCCAGATTGTGTCCAATTGCCTGCTCCGCAAATCATACTTATAAAAATATGGATGGAATCTATCGCCTATATATAGCTTAGAATCCTTTGCATTCC
>JALVRO010000314.1:2387-24023 GCA_027031265.1 Bacteroidales bacterium
ACCTTGGAGTATCGTTATTAATGGGATACACGTGGTATACCATCAGAGAATCAAAAATAAATTTATTAATATAAGAACCAAAAATTTCCTTTGTAGTATCCAGGCCCAGCTGTTCTTCTGTAATCTCCCCTACCTTTACGGCCTTATGTAAAGATGGGAATAAATGATAAACCAGCACACTGATATACCCAAAGATGAATAAGCTATCACCTTTTAGTTCATAAATATAATGAAAAGTATTGATTGTGAGACTATCAAATGCCCTGGCATATAAAGTATCCTTAGTGGTATCCAAGACTACAGAATAGAGTTTATTAGCATGTGTAAAATACAGTACAGAATCTATTAAATGGAAAACTCCAATTCGGCCAGGGGGGATAGTATCATCTATCTCAATTACTATCCTGTGCAAGGGCCTGGATAACTGGATTGTTGTTATTCTCTCCCTCTGGCATGAAAAAAATAGTAAGGCTACGATCAAAAGAAATCCTATCTTTCTCATAGTAGAAAATATTTTGATTTTTAACTAAGGTCCCGGGACCAGAAAAAAATTAATCTTTTTTACACTTAGTTCCTGTAGGTGTTATAACGACTTCCTCATCGTCCACCTTCCCATTAGCACAGTTCTTTGGCGTGTCTTTCGTATCACAATAAACTTTATCTCCATTGCCACAATGCAGTGTCCCTGTCCAATGCATCTTTTTTGCCTGCTGGTCTACAACAAAAACTCTCTGACCTGTCACCTTGTTTTGATAGAGTTTACCTATTGCTCCCTGGTATGAATAGTTATCATCCAGCAGAATGTAATTGGACTTTACTATTTGCTCAATACTCGAGCCCTTGCAGGTAGTACATTGCTGCCCATCTGAACCTTTAAATTGTCCTATAAACTGGCAGCCGGCAAACACCAGAAGTGTTACACCAATAAATACAAAAAATAAACGCTTCATTTGTACAGTAGTTTAGAGTTTAAAAATTGTTGCTCAGGCGCCTTGAACATTTCAAACATAAACAAAGCTTCTATTTTTTACAATTTTTTACACATATTCTAAAAAAAAAAAAGATATTTTTCTTCAATCGTATTTAACACATTTTCAAATCAATAAAAAGCATGATATACAGCAATTAAGCGCAAGAAGCTTATCTCCACCAGAGGACTGTGTTTGCCCTGGGTTGGCGGTCGTGCGCCCAGGAACCACATAAAAAACACAAAAGCCAGGAGCTATGTTTGTACCAATTATGGTTTGAGGGGGCTTTAGTACACCAGCAAGGAACCATCCATTTTTTAGCAACAAATTCTCCCTTGTCTATCTTTGCGCTGACTTTCTGCGGACTTAGTGTCTTAACATCTAATAAATCTTCAATACAAGAGAGGAATTTTCACCACTCTGGTATAATCACATTCAAGTCTTTTGCTAAAAAATAACTAATTTTGTTGTTCTAAAACATAAGACACAGGCATGGCAGAGGAACAATACATTGAGATAACCGGGGCGAGAGAGAATAACCTGAAAAATATTTCCCTGCAGCTGCCTCGTGGCAAGCTCATCGTGATAACAGGCGTTAGTGGTTCGGGTAAATCGTCCCTGGCTTTTGATACGCTTTTTGCCGAGGGTCAGAGGCGCTACATTGAGAGTCTCTCGGCTTATGCACGCCAGTTCCTGGGTAAGGTCAAGAAACCTGATGTAGACCATATTCGAGGCCTGCCGCCGGCTATTGCCATCGAGCAAAAAGTAGCTACATCCAATCCCCGTTCCACAGTGGGCACTGCTACTGAAATTTATGATTATCTCCGTTATCTATTTGCACGTATTGGCAAGACCATCTCGCCTGTGTCTGGTAAGGAAGTAAAGCGGCACAGTATTCAGGATGTGGTGCAATTTTTTACCCGCTTTGAAGAAGGAGTGAAAGCATATTTACTCGCACCTCTAGACCTGGATTATGAGCAACTGCAGGCTAAGCTTGATTTCTACGAGCACGAAGGATTCATGCGTTTTTATGCGGAATTTGATGACAGCTCTGAAGGCCAGGTCATACGTCTGGCTGAGCTACGCGAAAAGCCTGAGGCAATAAAAGGCGCAAGCAGTCTTTACCTGCTCATTGACCGCATCAGGGTGCAGCACACCGAGGATTTTGAGAGCCGTATAGCCGACTCTGTGCGCACTGCATTCTTTGAAGGACGCGGAGCATGCGTGGTTAAAATCTTTGATAATGAACAGACTATTACAGAGACATTCTCCAACCGTTTTGAGGCCGATGGCATTGAGTTTCACGAGCCCACGCCTGAGATGTTCAACTTTAACAGTCCCATTGGAGCCTGCCCTGTGTGTGGCGGGTTTGGTAATACCATTGGCATAGACGAGGATCTGGTTATCCCGAACAAAAACCTGTCTGTTTACCAGGATGCTGTAGCTCCATGGCGTGGACCTAAATTACAGTATTACAAGAATTTACTAGTCCGCAATGCACATAAATTTGATTTTCCTGTACACACGCAGTACAAGGACCTGACACCCCAGCAGAAACGTCTTTTGTGGGAGGGCAATGAATATTTTGTAGGGATTAATCAATTTTTCAAAATGCTCGAGAGCGAGCAACACAAAGTGCAAAACCGTGTCATGCTCGCGCGCTACCGTGCCAAGACCACATGTCCGGCATGTCATGGCACACGGTTAAAAGAAGAGACCCGCTACGTCAAGGTTGGCGGCAAAAGCATACAGGACCTTGTTTTGATGCAGGTCAAAGACTTACTCCAATGGTTTGACTCTCTGGAGCTCACGGAACATGAGCAGAAGGTAGCGCAGCGGCTAATAACAGAAATACGGCAACGCCTGCGTTATCTCAATGACATAGGACTTGGTTATCTGACGCTCAACCGTGCATCGAACACTCTGAGCGGCGGCGAGATGCAGCGAATCAACCTGGCCACAGCCCTAGGTAGTTCGCTGCAGGGCTCGCTCTATATATTAGACGAGCCCACTGTGGGACTACATGCGCGCGACGCCCAGAGGCTAGCGCGCGTACTGCGCAGTCTGCAGCAAATCGGCAATACAGTCGTAGTCGTCGAACATGACGAAATCGTCATACGCGAGGCCGACTATATCGTGGACATGGGGCCCGGTGCCGGTATCTTTGGCGGAGAAGTGGTTTTCTCTGGGCGGTATGACGATTTTCTGGCTGCCGATACGCTGACTGCGCAGTACCTGACGCGTCAGCGTCAGGTTGCAGTCCCACAGGCTCGCCGCCGCCCCTCACGGCACAAAGGCTTTATTACCATAAAAGGCGCACGGCAAAATAACCTGAAAAACCTGGATGTGCGTTTCCCGCTGAAACTCATGACCGTAGTTACAGGAGTGAGTGGCTCGGGCAAATCATCGCTTGTTATTGACGTGCTTTACTCTGCACTAGCACATCACCTGGGAGATTATTCCCGTCCCCTGGGTAAGTTTGACAGTCTCGAAGGCGATGTGGACCGGATAGAGGCTATTGAACTGGTAGACCAGAACCCCATTGGCCGTAGCTCTCGCTCCAATCCTGCGACATATATCAAGGCTTATGACTGGATACGTAAGATTTTTGCCGGGCAGCCAGTGGCCAGGATGTATGGTTTCGGCCCCGGGCATTTTTCTTTCAATGTAGAAGGTGGACGCTGTGAGGTCTGTCAGGGCGAGGGTGTAATAAGGGTTGAGATGCAGTTCATGCCCGACGTCATACTGGTATGCGAGGCTTGCGGTGGCAAACGCTTCAAAGACGAAGTACTGGAAGTCACTTACCGTGGGAAAAATATCTACGAGGTTCTAGAAATGACTGTGGATGAGGCCGTGTCGTTTTTTGAACCAGACCCAACGGATAAGTTGTCCACATATAACCAGAACATCATCAACCGGCTGAAAATATTACAAAAAGTAGGTCTGGGCTATCTCAAATTAGGCCAATCACTTAGCACACTAAGCGGAGGCGAGAGCCAGCGCCTAAAACTTGCCACGTTCCTCCTGCGGGAAAACACCAAAAAGCATACACTGTTTATCTTTGACGAGCCGACCACAGGCCTGCATTATGATGATGTGAACAAGCTACTGAAGGCAATTAATGAGCTGGTTGACCACAACAACACTGTGATAATCATCGAGCACAATATGGATGTCATAAAATCTGCGGACTGGGTAATAGACCTGGGACCCGGGGGAGGCAACGAAGGAGGGCAAATCATCTGCCAGGGCACACCAGAAAAAATTGCCCAGTGCAAATGGTCTTACACCGGGCAGTATCTGAGGCCACTGCTCATTAATCAACGTGTTTGACAATACTGAGTCCTTCGGACCTGACGTGTGTTTTTTTAGGTTTACCTTTGTATATTACATAAGACATGCCTTCGACCTTGATATTCATTTCTTCGAGAGGATAAACCTTGCACATGCTGGCTCCTTCGATCTTGGCACTGAGAATGCGTATAGGAGACTCGAGTGCACTTATCAGACTGGCACCTTCGATGTCTAAATCAGCATAATCAATGGGATTATTTAGCTTAAAATAAACATAACTTGCTCCTTCATCCTTGACACTTAGATGCTTGATATGCGGATCACCAATGATCTTGATAGAGCTAGCTCCTTCCATGTTGAGAGCAAAGTATGGCAGATTAAATTTACCTGTGATAGTAATAGAAGCAGCTGTTTGTATTTTTATTCTCTCCAGCCTGGGCATACGGATAACTATACTCACTTTAAAGTTTCGTGGAATATCCCCATGGCTGGTTATGTAGAGAGTAGAATCACGCTCTGATATTGAAAAATTCTCCAGTGAAATAGAGCTTTTATCTAAGTTTTTATCCAGTTCATCAAACAGAAGCATAACAGTCTTGCTCCGCGAGGAATCAACCACTCGAATGGAATACTGAGGCGAATACTGAATCAAAACTTTTGCAGGGAAATCTAGGACTATTCGCTTGAAGGCATTGAATTTAAAATCCTTTGTATTCTGTGCTTTCAGGGTAAAAATGCTCACGATGAGCAGTAGAAGGCTAACATAACGTTTCATAATCAATCGTTTTTATTTTCCTCTAAGACGAAGCAAAAACAAAAAAGTTACTACCGGGCTAATTTTTCCTTCAATCTATGCCAGTCGCCACCATAGACGAATTTGGCAAAAACAAGATAAAACGTAGCCACAATGTTAACGATGTAATTGAGCCACAGGGGCCACTGGTAGCGACCAGATATGATATCACCATGCGCAATGTATATAAATGTAAAGAGCACACCAAAAGCCCACATCAACAGGAAACTCCAGCTAAAGCTGGACACATCGTGTGTTCTCCAGGTCTTAACAACTTGCGGAATAACACCAATAGAGAGAATAATATTGCCAATCCAACCCAGAACATTAAAAAACATGCTATTGTGTTTTGAAGTTTGGCTGACAAAATAAAATTTTTAACTTGGCTTAACAAACAAAACTAATATTCAAATGCAGCCATACACAGAGAAATTTATTGTCAGGACAAATTATGTGGATATTCACCGCGAGCTACACCTCTACTATCTGGTAAACATGCTTCAGGATCTAGCTGCCCGGCATGCTGACAAACTGGGTTTTGGTTGGGACTTCCTGAGCAAGCATGGTTGGTTCTGGGTGTTAATACGTCTAAGGATAGACATTCTGCGCCCTCCAGTATGGAAAGAAGAAATACAGGTGGAGACCTGGCCCAAAGGATATGATGCACTGGCAAGCTATCGTGATTTTATTTTTACCAATGCACAAGGACAGGAGGTAATAAAAGCCACTACGTCATGGATCGTCCTGGACAGGGAAACACGCCGTCCAGTTCGTATGTCACAGGTCTTTAAGGAACAAGTTCATGCAGTGCAAAAACATGCTATCGAGGATCCAGCTCCCAAAATAAAAATTCCCCAGGACAAAAAGCTCCTGCGCAGTCTCAAAGTCCTATATACTGACCTGGATATGAACCTGCATACGAATAATGCCAATTATATACGCAAGATACTGGATGCTTACCCACTGGATTTTCTCAAAGCACACCATCCCAGGCAACTGATACTCAACTTTCTGAAAGAGACATTTCACAACGACAGGCTAGATGTATACTTACATGGTAATATCGAAGATACCACGCATCATCTAAGCCTTGTTAACGGTAATGGCCAGTCGACCCTGTTTGCACAGATATTGTGGGAAGAAAAGGAATATAGCTTGACATAGCAGGTATTACTGGAGATAGAAAAACCGTTGCCGGGTGCAAATGCACGCTAGCAACGGTTAGTCCTTTGAGACCTTTCCAGGCTGTCAACCCATATAATAAGGGCTGCTCTGTGATTAAGAAAATTGACAAACGGCTGTAATAAAACCAAGATTATCTGCCTACATCTTGCCACCTGTAGCCATAAGCTCAACAATAGCTGCACGGTCTTCCCTGGACAGCGGGAACACGCGGCCAGTTACTTGGTTCTTATCCATAAGCTGGAGAATAGTATAACGGTCGTCACGTGGCACATTCACATCAGCCAGGCGTGTGGGCAAGCCAATGAGTTTAAAGAATTCTTCAAACTTATTTATTGTGTCATATTCATCAAGGCATTGATTATCAAAGACCAAACGGCCAAGATGACGAATACGGTCAGGTATCTTGTCCAGGTGTAATTTCATCCATGCCGGAAATGCAATGGAGAGCGTTGCTCCGTGTGGTAGGTCATATAAGAGTGAAAGGATATGGCCGACAGCGTGTGTACCCCAGTCACCAGAATTGCCACGGCCAATGGCTGTGGTACCATTGAGAGCATAAGTAGCTGCGAGCATTATACGTGCACGGAGGTCATAATTAACCAGGTCATTAACCAGCTTGATGCCTGCATCCATGACCTCACGAATTATTGAAGTAGCAAAATAGTCAGCCAGAGGAGAGCCGCCATCACCAAAGTATGCTTCGAGCGCGTGTGCTATAATGTCTGCTATACCACAAGCTGTCTGAAAGCGTGGCACAGTGATAGTAAGTCCTGGGTCAAGGAACGATTCCTTTGGAAACATAAGCTCATGGCGCATGCCCAGCTTTTTACCTTCTTTATTATTCTGCAGTACAGCCACACTGTTCATCTCGCTACCTGTGCCTACGACGGTGAGCACTGTCAAGATTGGCAATGCTGCGGTGGGCTCAGCTGTTCCCTCCATGAAATGCCATGGTTCCATGTCTGAGCTGGCAGTCAATGCTATAACCTTTGCACTGTCAATGACACTACCACCACCCACTGCAAAAACCATATCCACTTTTTCCTTACGTGCCAGGTCAGCGGCTTTGCGCACATCCTCCACGACTGGATTAGGCTTGATACCTCCATATTCTACATAGCTGATACCAGCCTGGCTCAGCTGGTTTAGCACTTTGACGAGGATATTATATTTTTTGACTGAGCCCTGTCCATAAACAACCAATGCACGGCGCCCATATATAGGAGCCTGTTCGTGAATCTTGAAAAGAGCATTACTACCAAAATGTATTCTGACTGGATTATAAGCTGAAAAATTTTCCATTGTATATTGCGATTTTCAAATTTCTTAACCCAAAGAAAACAAAAATATGTGCATTACAAAAATCCTCTTACTTAAAGCCACGGGCAGCCTTTATTTTCTCATAGGCAGCGAGGATAATGCGGAAATGCTCCTGGGCCTCCTGGGCCATTTCCGGGTTTTGTTGACGGTCAGGGTGGTACATCTTGGCCAGCTGGCGAAATCGCCGTTTTATCTCTTCATTGGAAGCAGCAGGATCCAGTCCTAGAATCTGAAACTGACGTTTGAGGTCTGAGGAGGCATAGCTGTGACGGTATTTTTCCTTGTGTTGTTTATACCAGCGCCCATATTCTTTTGCCTGGTAAATCTCTTTCAGCCGCAGATATTCATCGGCAGTAACCCCAAAAATAGGCGCCAGGTCCCACATAACTTTCTCTTTGTCCAGAGCCTCAACATTATCATAAACATACAACTGAAAAAGCAGGGAATAAAGAAACCTTCTATCCCATCTGGACATAAACCTGAGCAAACGGCGAAGGCTGGATGGCTCCAGATCAAAACCCTGTTCATAAAGCTGCAAAGCCCTTACTGCCACCTCATTACCATAAAGGCGCACCAGTGTCTGGTAAATAATCTGTTTATCGCTTTCTGAAAAATCCTTGAACCTGCCTATAAAATACGCAAAAACAATGTAAGCATAAGCAAACAATGGCAGATTTCTCGTCTGCCGGGATAACATCCTCGTGTAAATACTATATCCGAGCAAAAAAACAGCCACGATAACAAACACTGAGGCACGGCCTATCAGAGCCAGAAGTGGCGACAACAACACTATGAAAACCAACATAAAAGTCCATAGCTCCAGAAGACGGGTGCGGTTCTCCTGTGCGGCTGTATCACGTTCATGGGCCATACGGTCACGCGAGACACTCAGTTTGAAATATGGACAAAAAGCATAATAATCTGGTTTCTTGCCAGTTATACCACACATTAGCCCCTTGCGACGGTCGCCATAAGCATAATAACAGCTACGGCACAAATTAGTTTTTGGGGGATATCTGAGTTTTATTCTGTATATAGTTTTACTCAAAAGTTTTAATTTGCTATTTTTGACAACCCAAATGTAAAAATACTAAAAAGATGCGTAAATCGATATTTTATTCAGTTATTGCTTTTGTCATGGGAATGTTGTTCATGGGTTTTGTAAGCGGGACATTGAATCCACTGTCCAACCAGCTGGTCAATGCAGTACTGTGGTACCAGCGTTCTGATGAGATGAAAGCTATTTACCTCCAGAACTTCAATTGGGCCAAACAAATCGTTGAAATGGAGACAAACAAGAATCAAAACCAACATAAACTTGCTGTAATAGTAGATATTGACGAGACTATGCTGGACAATAGCCCATTTGAGGGCATGCTTATTCACACAGGAAAATCTTTTATCAGATCTTTGTGGAATGACTGGGTAAACCGCATACATGCCAGAGCCCTGCCTGGGGCAGCTGATTTTACACAATTTGCCCGCAGACATGGTGTGGAAGTCTTCTACATATCCAACCGCCATGTGCGTAACCTGAAAGCAACTCTGGAAAACCTCAAGCGCGAAGGTTTTGCATACGCAGACTCTTCACACATACTGCTCAAGGACAAGACAAGTGACAAGACAAAGAGAAGAAATAAGGTCACAGCCTTTTACAAAGTTATCCTATACATGGGCGACAATATGGGTGACTTTGACGAGATCTACAAAAAAGGCAGTTCCCTGTATGATTCTACAGCTGTATGGAGAGACAGCCAGCTCTGGGGCACCCGCTTTATTGTAATGCCCAACCCAATGTATGGCACATGGGAATACACTCTTTTCCCACGAGGTAAAAAGCTCACTGATCTAGACAAAGCTATGATAAAAATCAACCATATCATTGGATACTAAAACCCCCTGACCATGAAAATCTACAAAGACGAAAACCTGGAGGTCCGTTATGATCTGGACCACAAGATTCTGAGTGCAAAATTCCTGCGCAGTCACATACTGCTCAAAGAAGCTGCCCAGTTTACAGGGTCAATAGAGCTCATCAGCCCCAAAGGTGTATTGCTCGACTTCTCACAGGTAGAGAGTCTGGAGAAATTCGCCCAGGATATAATCGACGATGACCTGACCATGCAGCTTCAAGGACATGGCGTGCGCAAATTTGCTTATGTCAGATCTCCACAACAAAAGGTTAATGATTTTATAATGAGACAATTCCAGGGTGAGAGGAAGCCAGAAAAATTGGAGGTTAAGGAATTTGACAACACAGAGGAGGCTCTATTGTGGTTAAAAAGCTAAGATTCCCCACAGAGGGCGAATTTCCCAGAACAAAGACATGCTAAATACGGCAGAGGCTGCCCTGCGGGCAGCCTCTGCCGTAATAATCGGCTTAATACCCAGATATATTAACCAACCTTGCCTGGTTATAATTTTTATGATTGCTGGAGACGATGGGCCAGCTTAATGCTATCTATCTCAATCTTTAGCACAAAATAATCAAGCTCAAAATTTATGGGCAGGAACAGATACTCGTATTTTGATTCTGTCTTGCGGGCAATATCAATAAGTCCCAGTCCAGCGCCACCACGTTCGGATATATTACCCTCCAGCAGTTGTTTTTTGTACATTTCCTTGAGCTCGTCGCGGGAAGAAGCATTTATTTTGTCCAGGGCCTCTTTGAGTTTCTGCACATTAGCTTTCAGTATCTTGTTTGAGGTAATAATGTAATAAATGTGGTCCCTGCGTCCAATCATAAACAAACCACTGCCCTCCCCCAGCTCTTCGGTGTGGCGCTGCATGTTCTGTAATATCTCGACAATTGTATGATAGACACGGCGGCGTGTAACTTTTTCCTTGCATTCTTTCTCCAGCTCGCTCTCAATCATATCTGAGAAGAACTTGGTTATCTGCTGGTTAAATTTCCCAATGTAAACAACGTAAATACCATTCTCAATGAGTGCATCATAGAGGTTTAGAATGGATTCCATGAAATATGGATCAAGCTTCATCGTATGGTTATTTTACTTTTTTGTAAAGAATGATATATGTTGGGAGGTGGTCACTATAGCCGCCAAGGAACTCATCACCAGCAAAGGTTCTGAATGGATAACCAGCAAACCGCCCTGTTTTTTGGAACAGGAACGGAGCTCTGAACACCACGGCCTTTAGAAACTTATAGCCATTATCTCTGCGGTTGTATTTATTTAGCAAAGCCTGTGATATTATTATCTGGTCAAAAAGGTTCCATGTATCACCATAAGCCAGGGATCCAATGCCTTTTTTGTATTTCTGGTACATTGTATTGTACAGGTCACCTGGCTCTAGCTTATTTTTATTGCCTTTAGCACGCAGGTATTTGACCACACAGTCATCGACAGGATCATCATTCAGGTCTCCCATGACCACAATTTTTGCATTTGGGTTAATGGTAAAAATGGAATCTATGACACGGCGCGCCACAGCAGCTGCAGTATCACGCAATGGTTCACTTCTTTTCTGTCCACCCCAGCGGGATGGCCAGTGATTAACCAGTATATGAAGTGTGTCTGTATGGTCCAGAATACCACAAACATAAAGTATATCACGTGTAGGATGATGGTCTGGTAGTTCTACATGCACAGGGCGAGTATTGAGCGGACGGAAATAACGCGGATTGTACAACAAAGCCACGTCTATACCACGGCGATCTGGGCCCTCGAAAAGGATAATCCCATAATGACGGTTGGCAATTTCTTTCTGGCTGACCAGATCCTCCAGCACACGTCTATTCTCAGCTTCTGCTACCCCTATTAAAATTGGGCCAGTCCTGACATCGTCTGTACCAAGCACGCTAATAACATGGGCCAGATGTTGCAATTTTATATGATATTTCTGTGAATTCCAGTGTTTTTCTCCCTGTGGTGTGAATTCATCGTCACGCTTATTGGGATCATTGATTGTGTCAAAGAGGTTCTCCAGGTTGTAAAAACCTATGCACATCTGTTTGATTTTCTCCTGTCCGTAAAATGAACCGCTCAGAACTAAAAGCAGAGCCAGTAAAACCCAAAAATTCTTCATTATTCTTGTGGTTTAGGGTAAAAAACGTTTAAATTTGAACACTTAAAATTTGAATGAAAATTAGAAAAACTTTTAAAGATTAAAAAACATGAGGCAAAAATTAATTTCTCTCCTTTTTCTAATTCTCTCTGTATCTGTGGCATTCCCTCAAGGCAAAGTCATAGGGCAGGTGCAGAGTGACAAAGGAGATCCATTACCTGATGCTACTGTTCAATTACTGGGGACAACCTACACCACAGTAACAGATAAAAGTGGAGCTTTTGTCCTGGACAATATTCCCCAGGGACGCTATCAGCTATATATTTTCGCAGATGGCTTTACTGATTTTATCCGTGAGATTGATGTCCAGCCCGGAAAAACCATTGATATAGGTACAGTTACCCTGGCTGCACTGGGAGGTGAAGAAGACCTGACCATTGCAGAAGTATCCCAGGATGAGATAGCACAGGAAGAGGCTGGAGAAGAAAACCTCTCTGGTCTGTTGCATGGCTCACGTGATGTTTTCCTCTCTGCAGCAGCATACAACCTTGGTATGCTTCGTTTCCGTGTTCGTGGCTATGACAACGAATACAATGAAGTTAATATTAATGGTGTGCCCATGGAAAATATGGATAACGGCCGTGTCTACTGGTCTTTGTGGGGAGGGTTGAATAATGTGACACGACTAAAGACCAGTTATCTCGGCTTGCAGAGAAATGATATGACCTTTGGGGGACTGGCTGGTAGCACAAATATTGATATGTTACCTTCAAAGTTCCGTAAAGGCACAAACATTACTTATTCATTGACCAACCGCACTTACCGCCAGCGTCTGATCTTTACTTATTCCACAGGTATGATGGATAATGGCTGGGCCCTGACAGTCTCAGGCTCACGCCGCTGGGCTAATGAAGGCTATATCCCTGGTACCTTCTACGATGCATGGGGTTATTATGTGGGTGTGGAACGCCAGTTTAATCGTCATAACCTGGCTATTAATTTCTTTGGTGCACCAATCAAGCGTGGTAAAGCTGGTCCTGCTGTTCAGGAAGTATATGACCTCACTGGCAATCATTTTTACAACCCATACTGGGGCTGGCAGAATAGACGGAAACGTAACAGCCGTATAGCTCATTCACACATACCAGTCCTGATTATCACAGATGTGTGGAAAATCAATGACAATACCAAATTAACGACTTCCCTGTCAGGACGTTATGGAGCTAATGGCTCTACAGCCCTGAACTGGTACAATGCCCCAGACCCACGTCCTGATTATTACCGTTATCTTCCAAGCTATATAACCAATCCTGATGAAGCAGCCCAGGTAGCTGAGGCCTTCAGGACTGATGAGAATTATAGCCAGATAAACTGGGCAAGGCTTTATGCAGCCAATCGCTCCAGTTATGAGACTATACATGATGCTAATGGAATTGCTGGCAATGACATTACAGGCTACCGCGCGCAGTACATTATAGAAGACCGCCGCTATGACCAGCATACAATTGCCCTGAGCTCTGTACTGAACAAGACTGTGAACGAGAGGCTTACAGTGGATGCTGGTATCCTGGCACGTTATTATGTGACACATGATTTCAAGAAAGTCAGTGACCTTCTAGGAGCTGATTATTATGTGGATGTGGATAAATATGCTGAGCGTGATTATGCTGATCCTGACTCTGCCCAGAACAACTTGCTTATCCCTAATCATGTGGTATATGAGGGAGATGTTTTTGGCTATGATTACGATGCTGTGACAGTCAATGGACGCACCTGGGCCCAGGCATTTTATTCTATGCCAAGGGTTGACCTGTATGCTGCTGGCTATCTGAGTTACACCAGTTTCTGGCGTGTGGGTTATATGAAGAATGGGCGTTTCCCTGACAATTCACTTGGTAAGTCCAGGACAAATAATTTCTTCAATTATGGTCTAAAGACTGGCGTTGTTCTCAAAATCACAGGACGTCATTTTATTGCAGGACATGCTGGCTATATGACAAAGGCTCCTACATTTATGAATGCTTATGTATCGCCACGTACACGTGACCAGGTAGCTGACCACCTGGTATCTGAAAAAATCATGCACGGCGATATTGGTTATTACCTGCGCTCCCCACACCTGAAGGCAACTATTACCACTTTTTACACACGTATTAATGACCGCACACGTATCCGCAGTTTTTACCACGATGGCTACCGCAACTTTGTAAACTATGTGCTCACTGGTATTGATGAGGTACACCAGGGCGTGGAAGTAGCTGTGCAGGCGCATGTTTCCAGTGCTTTGACCCTGTCCGGTGCAACATCTATTGGTTATTACTACTATGCTTCACGCCCCCAGGTAACTATCACTGTGGATAATAGTTCTGAGGTACTGGCACAGGACAAACAGGTTTATATGAAAGGCTATCTGGTACCAGGCACACCACAGACAGCAGCTACGGCAGGGCTGAGATATAATAGCGCTAAATACTGGTATGCAGGCATGAATGTTAATTATGTGAATGATAATTATGTGGACATTAACCCGGAGCGCCGCACACCAGAGGCTGTTGATTATGTTATACCTGAATCTGACCAATGGTATTCAATCCTTAACCAGGAGAAACTACCAGGTGGATATACTCTGGATGCTTATTTTGGTAAATCATTTAAATTTGGCCACACGTTCGTTTACCTGAATCTGTCTGTTAATAATATCCTTAACAACACAAATATCAAGACTGGTGGCTTCGAGCAGCTGCGCTTTGATATGAAGACTCATGATCCAGACCGTTTTCCACCAAAGTACTTCTACTATTATGGCCGTCAGTATTTCCTCAATATTCGCATTCGTCTTTAGTACAAAAATCTTTAACCTAAAAATAGCTTGACCATGAAAACAATCATCAAAACATTAACACTTAGCATTTTAACACTAAGCATATTCCTGGGAGGTTGTGTAAAACAGCAATTCGAGGAGCCTCCATCAAATTGTGATTCATTGTCGCAGCTGGAAGCTAATACAACTATAGCACAGCTCAAAGCAATGATGCCTTCTTATCCTGATACTTTACAGATCACAGACGATATCATTATCTCTGGTTACGTTGTCTCAAATGATAAATATGGTAATTTCTACAAAGAACTTGTAATTCAAGACTCTACAGCTGGTATCAGCATTATGCTTGATGCTTCTTATCTTTACACAGTCTATCCTGTAGGTCAAAGAGTCGTAGTATACTGCAAGGGCTTATACCTGGGCCGCTCAGGCGGTGTAATAAAGCTGGGTTCCACTTATGAAGATGCTGGCGTCATCCGCTTTGGACGTATTCAGGGACAGGCAGTCATTGACGAGCATATTATAAAGACTTGCGAGAACAAACCACAGGATCCAATAGAGCTCAAAATCTCACAAATCAATGATTCATACCTCTATCGCCTGATCAAACTTGACCCTGTGCAGTTCAAGTCAGAAGAGCTTGGCACTACCTGGGCTAACCCATTTGTTGATCCACCACAGTCTGCTAACCATACCCTCATTGACCCTGATGGAAACTTTATCCTTGTGCGCACAAGTGGATATGCCACATTTGCTGGTCAGGAATTACCACAGGGTAGCGGTCCTATCATAGCCATACTGGGTAAATACAACTCTGATTACCAGCTCTATGTCAATAGTACTGACGATGCACAGCTAACAGGAGACCGTTTCTTCGAAGCAATCATTAAGACCTTCTCTGATGGTAGCTATTCTTCTGGCGGCTGGCAAAACATTAACGTCTCTGGCTCAATCAACTGGGCTGTTAGTACAAAGTATGGAAATCCAGCACCTGGCCTGACTATTAGCAACTATGACCGTGATAACCATACTCACTCAGCTTGCGAGACATGGTATGTGTCACCTTCTATCAACACCTCTTCCATTAGTAATCCAACATTGAGTTTTGATAATGCTCATGGATATTCTGGCCCAGCCATGGAAGTTAAGATCTCAACAGATTGGGACGGAGATCCAGCTACTATCAGCTCAGCAACATGGACTACTCTAGCTTACAACACAGACAACTCAACAACATACTTTGTCTGGGCAAATTCTGGAGACATAGACCTGAGCGCATACAAAGGGGAGAACGTTCACATAGCTTTTGTGTATACTGGTACATCTAGCTCAGGTATGACCTGGGAGATAGATAACATCAGAATTTTTAATAAATCACAGAAATAACTAACTTCAAAGGGATGTCCACGGGACATCCCTTTTTTAATCACAAATCATAGAACAATGAAAAATAAGTGGTTATTAGGCCTAGCTTTTATTCTTTTCATCTTCTCTTCGTGCAGCAAGAATGAAAAAAACTCACAGGTCTATAATGGCCTGCACACAGGCAAGGTAGAAAACGTAAAAGTAAAATCAGACACAAGCCTGACATATCTCGTGTATTTACCTTACGATTACCAGGCCCAGGGCAAGCTACCAATAATATGGGCCTTTGATGCCCATGCCGATGCACAGAAGATGATGAACTGGCTGCTGCCCTACGCAGAAAGGTATGATTACATAGTGGTTGTCTCGGGCAGTTTTCGCAATAATGTACCTGATCTGGATCATATCCTGACCTCTACATTTGCCGATGCAGGTGAGCGAATAAAATTCAATAACAACCGTCAATATACAGCTGGCTTCTCAGGTGGTGCCCGTGTAGCTTATTACCTGGGAGCTATGGACCGCCGTTTCGATGGCACGGCTATGCTCTCGGCAGGTATCACACCTTTGCAATTTATCAAAAACAACAGCCTGGCCATTATTATGTTTGCAGGGTGGAAAGACTTTAACCTCACAGAAGTGCGTGGCAATGGCCTGGACCTGGCTAAAAAATACGGCTTCCCGTTCGTTACCTTTTATTTTGACGGCAAACATGATTACCCACCCCATTACATGTCAGAACTGGTGTATCTGTGGTTTGACGCAGACGCTGCCCGACGGGGTAAAATAAAGCATAAAGGACGCATAGTCTCACGTATCCGTCATTACATGGACTCATTAATCTCCGCCACATCAGATCCTATGAAAAAATATGACCTCTACACAGCTGAGATAAGCATGCTAAAAGACCTGGCTAGTACTGAGAAAATAGAAAAGGAACGTAGCAAGCTAGAACAAACAGAGGCTTTCAAACAAACCGTCAAGCTGGTGGTCAATTTCTTTAACCTCGAATCCATGCTACGGCCACAATATTACAAAGCACTATTTACAAGGGATACAGCATGGTGGGCACACGAGATAAACTCATACAGAAAAAAAATCAAGCAGGACACAAGCCTCTATCGCCGCTATTTCTACCACCGCATGCTCTCATATCTGGGAATAATGTGCTATTCTATCTCTAGCAACCTGCTAAAGAAAGGAGATCTGGACAAGGCCGATAAAGTCCTGACGATCTACAAGATGCTCGAGCCTGAGAATCCTGATGTTTACCTTTTCCGTTCGTGTTACTGGCTAAGCAGAGGTGACTATCAGCGGGGTAAACAATACTTTGACAGAAGCCGCAAGCTGGGTTTCTCTGAGATGGAACGCCTGAATCAATACCCATGCTTCAGAAAATGGAGAGACAAGCTATTGCAATAAATTCGGTCTGGGCCAGGTGTGAAGATACAAAACAGATGTTTTGTTTGTTAATTAAGTCTTTTTCATGAAACAAAGGCTGCCTTTATTCTAATTTTTGTTGTAATTTTACTTCTGGATTATACAGTTTTGAAAATAAAAATTAAATTTACATCAGTATTGACTAATTTAGTGGTATAGTGTGTGAGAACACAGTAGTATCACTCTTTAACACAATAAATTAATATTTAGTAATTTACAGAACTCACTGTCTTGACAAAAAAGAAAACTATAATACCATGAAAAAATTATTTTTCATCTTACTTTCTACTATTCTGATTTTCTCCTTTGGATGCAAAAAAGAGAAGAAGCACGAACAAAGCTCTAACAAACCTACGAAACAAGTAGCTGACACAGGATTCAATGAACAGACTTTCTTCGAATCAATAGACCAGAGTAAAGTAGCTGAAATAAACGAAATAATAGGAGGTTTTGCCTCTCCTGTGGAGGTAGCAGCAGTTCTGAAAGACTATCATATTGCCTTTAACAAAAATTATCTAGCTCCCACATCCTATGCAGATAACTATGACATTAATCTCAAAAAAGCAATTGGACTGGGTATTTACAGCGCTGATTTAGGATATCTGAACATCTACCACAAAAATGCCCAGATTATCAACTATCTGCAGACAATATTCCACCTTGCATCTGATCTAAGAGTTGCACAATTCTTCGATTTTCAGACACTAAAATATCTTGTCACAACCAGCGATAATGTTGACTCCCTGCTTTTCCTCTCTGTTAATAGCTTTTACCAGATAGATGCTTATTTCCGCTCCACCAGGCGTAGCTATCTGAGTCTGCTGTCAGTAACCGGTGTGTGGATCGAAGGCCTTTACTTACTGACACAGGTACAGAAAGACAATCCTTATGTCAACCTGCGTAACCAGATCGGTAGCCAGAAAGAATTGCTTAACAAACTCATAGAACTACTGGAGATTTACAAAGGCCATCCAAAATTTGATTATCTCATCACACAATTCAAAAAGCTCCAGAAAGCTTATGAGCCTGTCCAGATCACAGAACAAAAATACGAAGGCGAAACCCGTACAGTCCAGGATGGCCGTGTGATATATTCACAGGACGTGGAGACAATAATCACAATGGATGAGCAAACGCTCAATAATATTATCAAGACCACAGCACAGGTACGCCAGGCAGTCCTTAACATGCCGTAAACTTTATTTTATCATATCTGTTGAGGACAGCGCATGCGCTGTCCTCAATTGCTTTTTGCACTAAACTAAAACCCTGAAACAATGGCTAAACAAAAGGAAATCAAGACTATAACAGTTTTTGGAAATCAGATAAAACGCTCATCCCTTTTCTGGTATACTTTATACTCAATAACATGGTTCCTGCTGGTTCTGTGGATAGGAAACTGGTGGCTTTTACTTTTTGAGCTGGTACTGTTTGATTATTATTTCACAAAAAAAGTCAACTGGATATTCTGGCGCAAAAGGGGCAAAAAGCCTACAAAAGCCGGAGAATGGATCGATGCTATCATATACGCTGTAGTGGTCGCTTCTATTATCAGAATGTTTCTAATAGAGGCTTATACCATCCCGACTTCATCAATGGAGAGAACCCTTCTGGTGGGTGATTACCTGTTCGTGAGCAAATATCATTATGGACCACGTTTGCCCATGACCCCATTGTCTGTACCGCTGGTACACAACCGTATGCCCTTAACCAAAAGCATGCCCTCTTATATAAGTGCCGTACAATGGAAATACCGCCGTCTCAAAGGACTGGCACACGTCAAACATCACGATATAGTAGTTTTCAACTTCCCTGATGGCGACACAGCACTGGCCAATTATCCAAGCCTTGATTATTACGATTTTGTGCGAATGTATGGCTGGAATGCCGTCAACCGTGACGAAATTGTAAACCCATACACAGGACAGATACAGCATGGCACACTGGGTAGAAAAATTTATCGTCCTGTGGACAAACGGGAAAATTATGTTAAGCGCTGTATAGCCCTGCCAGGTGACACCCTTCAGGTCATTAATGGACAGGTATACATCAATGGACAGAAAGAAGCACCAATCAAACACCTGATGTACAAATACATCATTGTCACCGGGGAAAACGACCTTAACCCTGTGTTCCTCAAATCAATAGGTATCTCACAGGAATACCTTAACACAATGCACGATCTACCCAGCGATGCGCTTTATTTCATGCCCGAACTGAAGAAGTACCCACTGGATAAAATAACTATTCTTCCACTGGACAAAGGCCAATACCAGCGCCTCAGACATGTCCATGATATTGTCTTTATCAAACCATATATAAAACCAGCCTGGTGGGTAGATGATTTTCTGTTCCCTCACGTGGAAAAAATGTTCATGGCCAAAGACACTCTCAAGCACTACTTGCTTGCACAGGGCTTTGATCCTGCAAAGGTTAAGCGCCTGGACGAAATCCTTAATAAACCATTATCAGAGCAGGAACTGTTCAAGGCTCTCACATACCTATTTACCGACTCTGTGACAAACTACATAAAAGATATTCTCCAGCTGACCAAAAATTCACCTTATGCCTGGAACGTGGATAATTTCGGTCCTATCTGGATACCACGCCGTGGAGCTACAATAAAGCTCACACAGGAAAATCTACCTATTTACCAGCGCATTATACAGGTCTATGAACACAACAAGCTCCAAGTTAAAGACGGTAAAATCTACATTAATGGTCAGCCTTCAGACACTTATACCTTTAAGATGAATTATTACTTCATGATGGGCGACAACCGCCACAACTCAGCCGATTCACGATTCTGGGGATTTGTTCCAGAGGACCACATCGTCGGCACACCTCTGATCATCTGGCTCTCTATCGACAAATATGCTCCTGCTTATAAGAAAATACGCTGGAATAGGATGTTTCGCCTGGTCAGAGGTATGTGATACGATTAAATAATCATCAGATAAAAATGGACGCCCTGCATGGGCGTCCATTTTTTTATTTTTCACAGAACAAAAATCAAATTATCCCTTGCATGAAATCATAACCAGAAATCTTTTGCAACGTTAATAACAATTTTTATACACGGCTATTCTCCTTTATATTATTAATAATCAATTATATACGAAAATAAGAACAGTAACTTTAGGTTAATTTCAGAAATTTACAAAAATGATTTTTGTCATACATTTTATTACTCATACATAATAATTTTAGACTAATTAAAACCCTAAAACACTATAGTTATGGCACTTGCACTTTACGATTACATCTGTCTTGTTCTGACTGCTCTTGTAGCAATTTATCTTATCTACAGGTTCTTCCAGCATAAGCCACAGGGCTATCTGTGGTATAGCCTGTCATTCCTTATCTTACTGGTAGCTGGCCTGCTGTTGGTATTTGGAGGTAGCTTCGAAGTTCTGGCCAAGAAATGGGTAAAAGTCGTTGCTACGATCATACCATTTGCTCTGGCTATCGGACTAATGCGCCAATATTACCAGAAAGTCTCTGGATGGTGGTTAATAATTCTACTGGTTGGCCTGGTTCTAATTGGACTGAACACTTACGGCGTTATTGGTGGTAAAATATGGTATCCAATCTTTCATGCTTTTGCTGGTCTGACAATTTTCTTTGTCCCTATTTTCATTGTGGGCAAAAAACAGGCTCCTGGAGCTTTGCTATGGGTCACTCTCGGCGGTGCTCTTATTGGTCTGGGGGGCATTGCCCTGGCTTTCCTGTCAATGGGTAGCCAGTTCCTGTTTTTCTCTGCAAATGTGGTATTTGGCATTCTGACGCCTCTACTACTTGTTATGACACTCGCATATACCCTCGGTTTTGTCAGAGTCATGAAATTACAAGCTAAGCAATAATCAATGACATGATTGAACGACAGGCGCCCTGGGCGCTTGTCGTAACTTTTGTACATTACTGTTACTCTGAAGTATTAATTCAAATCAAAAACGCATAACAATGAAAATAATCAAATATCTCTTCGGCACAACACGCGGACTGATACTGGTGGCAATAGCACTGGTGTCATTAGTTACAGGGATATGGGGCACACTCTCCGGTCCCATGGTAGAATGGGGTGTCAAGGATCTTACTATACGCATACTGGGCATGGATCTCAACCCTCTGGAGAGAGCCGGCCGGATAATAATGCTGTATCATTCCATAGCCATGGCAATAGTTGCTATTGAGGTTTACATGATTCTCTCGATAGTTCCTGTCAAGCAGCATCACCGTAAAACCATCACTACAAGCATTACAATCGGTTATATAGCTGCAATGTTGGGTGGGTTGGGATTTGCATATTTTGGTCATAATTATATCCTGCACGGTGTGTTTATCGCTGGCCAGTCTATTATATTTTTTGCTGGCGTGATGCTGGCCGTGGCTTTGTGGCCATGGAATCCAGAATTTTATGTAAG
>JALVRO010000315.1 GCA_027031265.1 Bacteroidales bacterium
TTTTAGCTTATGGGCAGAAAACAGGTTTACATATTTCTCTGGACACTATTAATCATGCTGACTGGCTGCGAAGCGCCTTTCCCTTATAAGCCCACAAAGACCAGGAAGTTTGTTGTAATTGAGGCTTTGCTGACAAACAGATTTCATTACCAGAGCGTGAAGCTCAGCTATTCTGCTCCTACCACACAGGACACAATCGAACCAATAAGTGGGGCAACAGTTATTGTGGAGACAAAAAACAGCCGGCTTTATTTTGATGAATCTGATTCTGTGCCAGGTGTTTATGTCTCACGACGGCGCTTCGCAGCCACAATTGATAGGCTTTTTAAACTTACTGTTGTTGTCGATGGCAATGTTTATACTGCATACACGGGGGTCATGCCTGTACGTTTGATGGATAGTCTCAGGTACGAGTATGTCCCGGATACAGGACTTTATCGTATTTCTTATGTGGCACCAGTGTTTGACCCTTTCGAAGCTGCAATGTTTGAAATAAACTTGAATTGGTCACATGTGCCTGGGTATCAAAACAAGCCTTATGATAGCACACATGCTAGGATGTATTTTTTTACACTACGGACAATGGATGTTAATGAGCTTTTCCAGCCTTACCAGGAGCAGGTTTATTTTCCAGAGGGCACAGTTATAGTGGAGAAAAAATACTCTTTGACACCTTTCTTTGAGCAATATGTCCGTGCGTTATTACTGGAGACACATTGGTCAGGGTCATTGTTTGACGTCGAGCACTGGAACTTACCGACTAATATCAATGGAGGGGCATTGGGCTTTTTTACTGCAAGCTCGGTAATTGTACGTCGTTATGTTGTTGAATAGTGCTGCAATGGGCAGGCTACAAAAGCCCCAGGAGGCAGCAAGCTGCCTCCTGGGGTTAGTCCGGATGTGTGATGGCTAACCAGGAAATATTGTGGTACCAAAGTCATCATTATTGAGCTTAGAGCTTTCGGTAATAATGGCTTTTGGACCGCCATGCTTTATGAAATTAATACATGCCTCAATCTTTGGAGCCATGTTTCCTTCTCCAAATACACCCTGCTTGAGATATTCTTCGGCTTGTGATACTTTCAGTTCTTTGAGAGCTTTCTGACCAGGTGTGTTGAAGTTCATATAGACATAAGGTACATCGGTTAGAATGTAAAATTCATCAGCATTTATTTCTGTAGCCAGTACAGATGAAGCACGGTCCTTGTCAATAACTGCTTCAATGCCGTGTAAATAGCCATTTTTGTCGCGATATACTGGAACTCCGCCACCACCCACAGCGATAATAATATTACCGGCTTCCAGTAGTTTTTCAATGACTTGATAATTGACAATCTTTAATGGCCATGGTGATGGAACTACACGACGCCAGCCACCAGGTACTTTTGGACTGGGCTTGAATATCCATCCTTTTTCTTTTGCTAGGCGGTCGGCTTCTTCCTTAGAATAAATCTTTCCTACACGTTTAGTAGGATTCTTGAAAGCAGGGTCATTAGGATCGACTTCAACTTCAGTGACAAGCGTGACTACGTTTTTGTCAATACCATGTTTGCGTAATAAATTAAGCATAACCTGTTCGAGCATATAGCCAATGCCACCCTGTGAGTCTGCAACACAGATATCAAGTGGCATTTGTGGGATACCGTATTTTTCTTCACCAGCATCATTACGCATAAGGATATTACCAACTTGTGGTCCGTTACCATGTGTAATAACCAGACTATAGCCCTGTTTTATCAGAGGCACTATGTTCTTTAGTGTGTCAGTGGCATTCTGAATCTGCTCTTGTATAGTTCCTTTCTGATCGCCTCTTATCAGGGCATTACCGCCTAATGCTACAATTGCTTTCTTCATAACCGTCGGATTTTCTAGTGTTTAAAAAATGAGGTCACTAAGATATCAAAATTTTTGTGACAAAAAAATATTTTAAAACGTTTGTGGAAATAATAAAAGTCTTGAAACCAGCTAGTTGTTGGTCTATGTCTTTGTTTTTACAAAAAAAGTCTAGGATTTGTGGTCTTTTTTTCCAGGTTTTTGTGGAGGATTGTCTTTATATCTGAGGTCTACAGGGGTTAGGGCAAGATCTTTTGCTATCTTTAGCATATAGTCAAATGCAGCATTATAATCATTGGGTATCTGACCATCGAGAATAGCATCTTTGACGGCATCTTTTATCTGTCCGACCAGACGGGAAGGGCCTATACCAAAGGTAGTCATGATAATATGTCCATCAATAGGAGGTTTCCAGTTGCGTAAAGCATCTTTTTCCTCTACATCTTTGATTTTTTCCTGTAACCAGTTGAAATTTTTGAGAATCCTTTCTCTCTTGTCATCGTATTTTGTAGTAATATCAGACTGGACTAAGAGCATCAGATCGTCCAGGTCTTCGCCTGCATCGACTATCAAACGTCTGATTCCAGAGTCTGTAACTTGGTCACCAATAAGGTGCATGGGGCGATGATGAAGCAACACAAGTTTTTGCACATATTTCATTTTCTGGTCAAGGGGGAGTTTTAGTCTGCGGAAAATGTCAGGTATCATTTTAGCGCCAATGACCTCGTGACCATGGAATGTCCATGTGCCGCCGTCAAAACGCTTTGTTTTTGGCTTGCCAATATCGTGAAGCAGCGCAGCCCAGCGCAGCCATAGATTACCGGTTTTTTGTGCTATATTATCTAATACCTGGATAGAGTGTAAAAAGTTGTCCTTGTGACCAATACCATTTTTGTAATCCACACCATGAAGGGCATAAAGCTCAGGGAATATTATTTCCAGCAGCCCGCTTTCGAAGAGTAGACGTAAGCCTTTGGACGGACGCGGGGCTTTCATTATTTTGTTAAGTTCCTCTGTGATGCGTTCCTGTGATA
>JALVRO010000316.1 GCA_027031265.1 Bacteroidales bacterium
ATAAATCTATATCAAAATTCTTATAAAATATCGTTAAATTTTCAAGGGAAATATAAAGTTTTTAACTCAAAAGAGAGTAGTAGCTCTCTTTTGAGTTATTAAAGAAGAGTAGAGTTTTCCTAAAATTATTTCGCTTCAATCGCTTTATGGATTACTGTTGTTAAGCCTAGCAGCTTCCAACCTTGTAGTCCAGCTCGGTAATAGTGAAGCTTCTCTTTCGGATACCCTTTTGCCACCATATGCTTTATAAACTTAACTGAACTACCACACCATAGCCCATTACAAAATACTACTAAATCTTTTGCTTCACTAAAATCATATGTTCCATCACCCTTCTCTTTTGCTCCAAGTGCTTTAAAGAGGGCTTTTTTAACTTTGTCCGAATCAACTACTGCTAGTGTAAATGGAATATTGATAGAGCCTGGAATAGTCTCTAACTCAAACCATTTTTTTAACCTTGCATCAACAAGTATTCCTTTTTTCTTATAAACTTTATTTTTAATAAAATCTATTAATTCTAATTCACCTATTGTCTTAACACCATCTACTGGCTTTATTGGCTGAAAACAGTGTGGAGGACATGCACGGGATGTTTTTGTAAAATCATCTGTTAAGCGGTTATGTGTATCTTGAATTCGAGAAATCTTTACTGTAGTACCACTATCATCAATTGTGACATATGGTATCTTTTCTGTTATTTTTACTTGTATATTTTCACTTGCGACTGCCGCTCCTCCTACTAGGAGAAGGAGCATCATAAATTTTGCTTTCATTTTACTTTCCTTGCTGTTTCTTATACTCTTCATCAACTGGAACTCTTAATCTCATACCTACATATATTCTATTTGGATTTCTAACGATATCCGGATTAGCTTCATAAATTTTAGTATATGCAGATGCTCTTCCATACGCTCTATATGCAATTGAACTTAGGGTATCACCCTTCTTTACAACAATAAATCGTAACTCTTTCTCTCTTTGAGTAGCCTCCTTTGATAACTCATTCACATATTTTACGCTTTTAGTATTCTCTTTTACATCATCGCTTTTTAAGATAGTATCTATCTCTTGTGCTAACTTTGCAAGTTCATCATTATTATCCCCTTTATTGGCTACAACAACCTTATTAAAGGTATCAACTTTTTTACTACTTCCAGCTTTTACATCACCTTTAAGATTTGTAGTTATACTCTCTAGCTCATTAGATAATGTATCTGTCTGTGCCTGCTCAAGTTGTGCTGCTAATGCTGCATCATCTTGTTGTGTGCTACTCCCTTGCTGCTGTGTACTCTTTGTAGGAGTTGCTGCAGGTTTCGTACTTTTAGCCTTTGCCAACTCTTTTGCAACTAATGCTGCAATTTTTGCTAAATCCTCTTGCGAGAGTGCTTTCCCCGTTGTAGCTTGTGCAGCTTGCTGTATCGCCTTTTGTTGCTGCGTAGCTGGCTCTTGTGCTACTGGTTCCTGCTGTGCTACTGGATTTTGTGCAACTTTTTCTTCTACTGCTGCTTCTTGCACAACAGCTCCTTTTTTCTCCGCTACTACCTGCTCTATCTTTTTCACACTTGGTTGTGGAGCCTTTTTCGCTTCCTCTTTTGCGACCATCTGCTCTAATTCACTCACCTCTTGTGGAGTTGCTTTTGGCTCCTCTACACCACTGTTTGCTACATTTTGAGGCTTAGTCACTTGAGCTACAGTACTATTTTGTACCGGTGCTGCTACTGCAGTTCTTTTAACAGCAACTTCTCCATTACTATTTTGACCAAAATATTTACCACCTAAAAATGCAATAAAACCAATTGCAAATAGAAAGAGTATTAAAAGAACAATAAGTAGTATATAGAGTATCTTCTTATCACCCCCACCCTCTTGCACAATAATTGGTGAGCCTCCGCTCGTTCCAATTAAATCATCTAAGTTATTTTTTTCATTTCCCATTCTCTACTCCTTTTTCTCAAGTTTATCACTGCTGTTTATGTACTTTCAATCCTAAGATTTGCCAATACTGCATACCACCACGGTAGTAGTTGATCTTCTCTTTCGGATATCCAATTTTGAGTAAGTTTTTTATCGCTCTTACCCCCTGCTGACACCATGGACCATTATCAAATACAGTTAATATCTGTGCATTTGTGAAATCCCACTTCCCATCTTTCTTTTGAGCACCCAAAATTGGCAATACCTGTTCTAGGTATGGATTCGATTTATCCGAGTGCAGAATTGAAAATGGCAGATTAATAGCTCCAGGTATCGTTCCCTCTTTATACCACTTTGGTAAGCGAGCATCAACCAAAACACCTTGGTTATTTGATACTTCATTCTTTAAGAAATCAATTAACTCTAACTCACCAAATGTCTTAATCCCTTTTATTGGTTCAAATGGTTGTACACAAAAAGGTGGACATGGTCTCGATGTTTTTGTATATGAGTTTTTCAATCGATAAGAAGTATCTTGTATTCTATCAATTCGTACTGCCTCTCCTAAAACATCAACATCAACATAAGGTATATCTGGTGTAATCTTTACCTTATACTCTTTTGTTTCCGCTGCAGCCCACAAACAATTTTGCATTGCAAGTAAACCAATAATCAATATTGATCGTTTCATTTTCATCTCTTCTTCCTTTCATATTTGTAATAGTACCGTAAAATCAAGCAACTTAAAAAAAATGTTTCAAATTTTAATTTTTTACGCTCAATTCTATCACTTTCATAGGAGATATTATCACATTTCGTAATATTTTTCAATTATATTTTTACTTAATATATACTATTTTTTACTTTTTTTAAACAATTTTCAAAATATTCTTTTTTTTTCTCTCTTTTCCTATTCAAAAATGTTTATTTAGTGTATAATAC
>JALVRO010000317.1 GCA_027031265.1 Bacteroidales bacterium
AGACATCCCGTCCAGGAAATCCAAGCTTGACCATTACAGGCTCATTATTCTCATCCCTGACAAGTGTGATAGGCAGTTCGGAAAAATTATGAGGCACAAGCTCGCTCAACTGTTCTCCATTGATAGATAGTTTCTGGTTAAAGTATCCATATTTGTACAGTAGACCAATAGCTACCATGCGTACATTGGTATCGCTGGCTTGCTTGAGATAATCCCCAGCCAATATACCCAGGCCACCAGAGTATATTCTTAGCGGTGTGGCCAGTCCATATTCCATACTGAAATATGCTACCAGAGGCAGGTCTTTATTGGGTTTGTGGCTAATGTATTTTTTGAAATGTTCGTAAGTCTTGTCATATTGCTCCAGAAATTTTTCGTCTTTGCTTAGCTCATTAAGTCTGTCAAAGTCAAGCTCACGGAGTATCTTAACAGGATTGCGATATTCTTCCCATTTTTGTGGGTCTATGTATTTGAAAAGCTCCTGTACACCAGGATTCCATGTCCACCATAGATTTTTTGCCAGCTCTTCCAGTCCCTTTAATTTCTTTGTTAGTTTTGGCTCGACAGACACAGTACGCCAGTGTGGTTCATTGACTTTGTAACGGACAATTGGTTTGCGGATAACAAGAGAGGGGAAATGCTTGCCTTTGATACGTTCTGCTGACCTGTCCAGAGCCAAGGAATAGGCTTCGAAGTAATGTTTTACAAGATTTTTCCACAGGGCTGTTAGTGAGACAATGTGTGAAGAATTACGGTGGGCCTCACGTTCATCTTCTTCAAGTGATATACAATATATCACTTCATTGGCTATACGCTGTATTACTTCCTCTGTATTGTCATCGTTGCGGTCAATAATCTTTATGCACTCGCTCGTATCCAGGTTCTGACTCATTAACCATCTACCAAAGCCTGCTAATGATGTTGTCATGGTCGGCACATAGAAAGCCAGACTCTCCAGGGGGGTGTAACCCCATGGTTCATAATAAGAAGGGAAAATAGTCTGGTCCAATGCTATCAGGGCATCATAATAATGAATATTAAGCACACCGTCATTGCCGTTCAGATAAGAAGGGATGTAGATAATCTTAACAGCCTGCTCCTGGGCATTATTAAACCCCAGCTCTTTTATTGTTTTAAGAATAAGGTCATATTCTTCGTGGTGTAAGTTGTGTGTTAAGAATTTATTATCCAGCTGGCTAAATCCCAGGTGGTTATCACTGTTAAACCTTTCGAGGAGGTCTTTGCGTGGGCCATAGTTATCGGCAGGTACCAGGATAAATGCCACCACAGGATTGGCAGGATTGAGGCGCCTGTTGACCTGGGCCATTGCACTGATAAACACATCTATTCCTTTGTTCCAGAACTCATATCGACCACTAATACCTACAAAACGAGTGCCTTCTGGTAGGCTATAACCAACAAGGCTTTCAACAAGTTTTTTTAATAACTTTCTGTTTCCATTGCGTTTTTTGTCCACAACCTCGCGCGGAGGTACTATATGTTTTTCAAAGCCATTAGGAGTTACGATATCAGGTTTTTTACCAAGAATAAATTCACATTCCCTTGCAGTAATCTCACTTACTGTGGTAAAGGCATCTGCTTCCCGTGCAGAGATTTTTTCCAGCGAATGTTTGGAAACAACATTATAAGTCCTGGCTTGCTGGTCAGCGTTGATTTTATCCAGGTTTTTATACAAAGGAAACCTATTACCAGCCAGTGCACGGCCTACTACTGTGGCATGTGTTGTAAACACTGTTGTGACAAAAGGAAACTTATCTTTCAGATACAATATTCCTGTACCTGTCATCCATTCATGAAATTGCGCTATAATTTTATCCTGTGGGCTTAGATGATGAAGCGAGAAATTTTCAATAACCATCCCAGCAGCATAACCAAACATTGCTGGCTCAACATAATCCCAGCCCCCATGCAACGAATCTAGCCCAAAGCGTTCCCACAAACGCGCAAAAATCTCATTCTTCTTCTGAAAAATCGACGAGAAATCTACGAGTAATACTATGGGATTGCCTAAAATCTTCCACCTGCCAGCCCTGACTTTCAGTCCTATGCTTTCTACTTCTTTGCGCCAGAACTTAAAAAGCTCTTTATCTTCCTCAAATTCAGGGTTATTCTCTGTGTCCCTCCATATATCAGGACCTATCAGGACATAGCGGTTTTTATATTCTTTGGTGAGGGAATAAGCCTTGGTGGAGACAACTGTGTGTATGCCTCCTACTTTGTTGCATACTTCCCAGCTGACTTCAAAAATGAAGTCTGGTTTTTGTGACATGGTAATGAGTATTTTAGTCTTAATCAAATTTACTTTTTCTTTTCCACAAACTAAAGAAAAAGGTAAGCTAATTTAGGAATCGTTTACGAATGTTATGTTAATGAAAATGAGGAAGGTATATTACGAAAGTAGCCATTCCACTGCTTCTTCTACACTGCCTGTCAGATGACGTTTCTGACTGTTGCCTGTCTGGCTTAGCTTTTTGACAATTTCCTCTATGTTCATGCTTGTTAGAAAATCTTTTGGATAGATATACACAATTTTTTTGTAGTGTTTGTTTAAAGGAAAAACATTTTCCACAATCCAGTCCTGAAGTGTCTCTGTTATAGGATAAACAGCGTCTGTATTGTCAATAATCAAATATTGGGCTGGTGTCTCGTTGACCTTGCGGAAGGCCTCTATAATACCAGTCTTGTAGTCATCTTCTTTTATTATCAAAATCTTACTGGTCCAGCGTATCATGTTAATGCTGTTCTTATCATCGTGAAATATCGTATAAAAAGGTGTTTCAAGAATTTTTTTCATGTCTCCTCCGACTTTTATTCTATTCGTAATTTAAGAAAAAATTGTCAAATTTCAAAGACTCCTCTCAGCCTTACAGCATAAGAAAATATTGGTCTAATGGACATTTTTTAATACTACCCAGGCGTTGAGAAAGCATCTTTGAAGGCAAAGGATTTTCTTGTAATGGTGTAATTTTGAAAAACTTGCAAAAAATACAGCGCTGAGCACCCTCAGCGCCGTATCACAGCAGCTCTGAAAAGCATCTGAAATATGCTTAACACATTTTCTCTGGTCTGACCCCTATAGACCGCTTTTTATAAGTTCCACAGCCCTGGAAATAGCCTTATCTAGGCCATCAGGATTTTTGCCTCCAGCAGTAGCAATATGTGGCTGGCCACCGCCACCACCCTGTATCTCTTTGGCTGCTTCACGTATAATCTGCGAAGAATTCAATCCCCTACTGGTCAGCCCATCTCCCAGGGCTATAATCAGGTTTGCCTTGCCGTTAATATTGCTTCCCAGGATTATAGCTACATTAGGTCTGTCCTGCCTGAGCTGGAATGCCAGTGATTTGAGCATATCCATTGATGAAGCATTTACCGTGGATGCAATAATCTGTATACCATTAACATCCTGTGCTGATGACAGTAACTCTTTTTTCAGCATCTGCGTCTTCTCCTGTTCCAGGAACTCTACTTTTTTCTGTAGCTCTTTGTTTGTCTGAATCAATTTTTGCACAGACTGAACAATACTTTTAGGAGATTTGAGAATTTCCTTGAGTTCTTTTATAGTTTCATCCATCTGTGCTACATACTTCTCTGCTTCCAGTGCTGTGATTGCCTCTATACGGCGAATGCCAGCAGCAACTGCAGACTCACTGACAATCTTGAAAAATCCTATCTGTCCTGTACTATCTACGTGGGTGCCACCACATAGCTCAACGCTTGGTCCAAATTTTATAACGCGTACAGTGTCTCCATATTTTTCTCCAAACAATGCCATGGCTCCCATTTTCAATGCCTCGTCAAAAGGCACATTCCGCATCTCTTCCCTTGGATAATCCTGACGTATCATGTGGTTAACCAATGATTCAATCTTGCGTAACTCCTCATCGGTTACTTTCTGGTAATGAGAAAAGTCAAAACGCAAATGCTTGTGGTCCACCAGGGACCCTTTTTGTTCTACATGTTTACCCAAAATCTCACGCAAAGCATAATGCAGCAAATGTGTTGCAGAATGATTGTCTGCAGTAAGCTGACGCTTGCGGCTATCGACGACAGCGTGGAATTTGGCATTTAGATTTTTGGGCAATTTTTTAGCATAATGAACAATCAATCCATGCTCTTTCTGTGTATCAATAATCTCGATTTTCTCCTCTCCATTTTCAATATAACCTGTGTCTCCGACCTGGCCACCACTCTCAGCATAAAATGGTGTTAGCTGAAAAACAAGCTGGTAGATATCTTTACCCTTTATCTTGGCCTTACGATAGCGGGTAATATAAACGTCAGCCTCTAGACGGTCATAACCCACAAATTCTTCCACATCATCTTCACGCAAAATAATCCAATCTCCTGTTTCCAGCTTCGAAGCAGCACGGGAGCGGTCTTTCTGCTTTTTCATCTCCTCATCAAATCCTTTTTGGTCAATCTCCAGACCATTCTCACGGGCTATTAATTGAGTCAGATCCAGCGGAAAACCATAAGTATCATACAATTCGAATGCTAATTTGCCAGGGATTACTTTCTCATTCTTTCTCTTAACATGATCTATCACATTAGTCAACAATTTTATCCCCACACCTAATGTCCTCAAAAAGGCCTGTTCCTCTTCTATCATTACACGCTTAATCAGGTCAAAATTCTTTTTGAGTTCTGGGTAAGCATCACCCATTACTTCCACAAGAGAGGGCAAAAGCTTGTACAAAAATGGGTCTTGCTGGTTTAGGTAATTAAAAGCATAACGCACAGCACGACGGAGTATACGGCGAATAACATATCCTGCTTTTTCGTTAGACGGCAGTTGTCCATCAGCAATTGCAAAGGCTATTGCCCGTATGTGGTCTGCCACGACACGCATAGCAATGTCGGTCTTCTCATCTTGCCCGTAATGCAATCCCGTCAGCTTTTCTATATCCCTGATTATTGGCTGGAAAATATCAGTGTCATAATTGGATGTTTTGCCCTGGACAACCATTGTTAGACGTTCGAAGCCCATACCTGTGTCCACATGCTTCTTTGGTAGAGGTTCTAAGCTACCGTCCTTTTTGCGGTTAAATTGTATGAAAACCAGGTTCCATAGTTCAAAAACTTGTGGATGATCCTTATTAACTAGCAAAGCTCCATCTTCTTTTTCCCTCGATTCATCTAGTCTCATATCCACATGTATCTCTGTACAGGGCCCACATGGTCCTGTATCACCCATTTCCCAGAAATTATCCTTCTTTGATCCATAAATAATCCTTTCCTCTGGCAGGTAACGCTTCCATAGCTCACGCGATTCATCGTCCGGCTCCAGCCCCAGGTCTTTGTCTCCTTCGAACACTGTGGCATACAAACGATCCTCTGGTATGCCCATTACTTTTGTCAGAAACTCCCAGGCATAGTCTATAGCTTCGGCTTTGAAATAATCTCCAAATGACCAGTTACCCAGCATCTCAAACATCGTGTGATGGTAAGTGTCGTGACCTACCTCCTCCAGATCATTATGCTTACCAGAAACTCTCAAACACTTCTGCGTGTCTGCTACTCTTGGGTAATCAGGCTCTCTAAGTCCCAGAAAAATATCTTTGAATTGGTTCATGCCAGCATTTGTAAACATCAGCGTCGGATCATCTTTCACAACCATTGGTGCAGATGGAACTATCTTGTGATCCTTACTCTTAAAAAAATCAAGGAATGCCTGGCGTATTTCTTTTGATGTCATCATACTTCTAATCTATTTAATTTGCAGGGTGTAAAGTTAGTAATTTTAATTTTTATTTTTCACAGCCCTGGATTCGTTTAATTCCAAAAATTCCTTCTTATTAATTCATCTCACCGGGGAGTAGAAACATATTTTATGCTGAAATTCATTAAAAATCCACCTGTAACACTGGTCTTGACGTCCTTTGATTTAGAATATTAAAATCCCCTGAATCATCCACAGACTCAGGGGAAATATTCTTTGTTACTTGTTTAAAATCAGTATTTTATAGGCTAAAGATTTTGTCTTTTTACATAGGCTATTAATAACTATCACCGTATTCTAATAAATATCGACGTATGAACTCATCCAGGTCTCCATCCAGCACAGCTTGCACATTTGACGTTTCATAACCTGTGCGCAAATCTTTGACCATTTTATAAGGATGCAGTACATAACTACGAATCTGCGAGCCCCATTCTATTTTCTTTTTCTGCTTCTCCAGTTCCATCTGTTTCTCTCGTCTTTTTCTGAGCTCCAATTCGTACAAATGTGATTTGAGAATGCGCAATGCCTTTTCTTTGTTCTGGAATTGTGACCTGGTTTCTGTATTTTCTACAACTATGCCCGTAGGCTTGTGTCTTACTCTTACTCCAGTCTCTACTTTGTTAACATTCTGGCCACCAGGACCACTGGAACGGAATGTCTCCCACTCCAGATCAGCTGGATTAATCTCAATCTCTATCCTGTCGTCAACCAGTGGGGCTACAAATACAGAGGCAAATGACGTCTGTCTCTTACCCTGGGCATTAAAAGGTGAAATCCTTACCAGACGATGAACTCCATTCTCACTTTTCAGATAACCATAAGCATAATCACCTTCTATTTCCAGAGTAGCACTCTTAATGCCTGCTACATCACCTGGCTGGTAATCCGCTTGTTTTACTTTGTAATTATGCCTCTCGGCCCATCTAAGATACATCCTCAGGAGCATTTCGGCCCAATCCTGACTTTCAGTGCCACCAGCTCCTGCCTGGATCTTGAGAATAGCACCCAATTTATCTTCTTCGTTTTTGAGCATTTTCTTGAGTTCCAGGTCGTCAATAGCTTTTTGGGCTGCCCCGTAAGCTTTATCCACTTCTGTTTCCTCCACTTCCCCTTCCTTAAAGAAATCCCACAGTACCTCTACTTCACCCACTGCGTCTTCTACTCTCTTGTATTCTTCGACCCAATATTTGAGATCACTTATTTCCTTGAGAATTTTTTCAGCTTCTTCCTTGTTTGCCCAGAAATCCTCTTTACTGCTCAGCTGTTCCTTTTGTTCAATTAGTTTGATTTTGCCGTCGATGTCAAAGATACCTCCTTAGCGCTACCAGGCGCTCACGCATATCATTTATCATTCCTTCGTGTACCATGTTCTTGCGATTTTTTTTGCCAAAAATAGAAATTTTTTTCTTTTTTGTCCTGTAATGCTAAAAATGCCGAAATGTATCTTGCATACAATGATTCAATAATACAGGATAAAAAATTTCCTGCTGATTTCTGGTCCAGGTTAGATTCATTAACGCCTTTCTTTTTCTACGAAGTGTTCATTTCACGTAGTGTGGTACCTTTGTGGGAGATACATACTGAATATTTTTATCTGATAGCTCAGCAGTTGAAATTAGATTTACCAGATTTTTTTGTTGCTTATAATGACATTCTAAAAAGACTGGTTAATAGAAATAAATTCTTTAGAGGGGCTGTTGTTAGGATTATTTTTTATCCATGGAAGAATAATATAGAATTCCTGGCTATCCCCCACAAAGTCAGCTATGATAGATTTATGTGTAACACAGAACGTATTATAGTACTTTCCAGTTCTAGGACTATTCATACAAGTATGTCTAACTATATATGGAAAGTAGATATACACAATTTTATATATAAGAATCATGAGGAATCATTGTTGGTAAAAGAAAATAAAGTGCTTAATACACAAAATTTTAATATTCTGGTTAAGAAAGACAATACAATAATTTCACCCACCTATAAATCTGATGCTACTTTTAATGCTCTACAGGTCAAATTATTGGACATTTTAGAACAGAAGGGTTTTAAAGTTAAAGATGAACCTTTAGGACTCGGTTTTATTAGTGAAGCTGATGAGCTTTGGCTTGTTTCTAATAGCTATGGAGTATATACGCGATTAGGAATGGATAAATTTCGTTATTATCAAACAGACCTTGCACAGAAGATAGTAGATTTGGTTAATTACTTGTATTTTAGCAAGTTATAGCAAAGAGGCCAAGTTTAAAAAAAATTTAGAATTAAAAGTTTGCATATAAAAACTTTTATCCTACTTTTGCATTCGCACTTTTGAAACATGGTTCAGAATACATACTGATTAGTTGAGAGCAGAATTTTGTTAAGATAATTTTAGATTTTAAGGTTTGTATAAAAGAAAATATAATGCTATATTTGCAATCCTAGTTTAAGGTTCTGTGTTTAATAATTCGGAAGATCGATTAAACGTATTTTTTGATTCGTATGATTTGCGGTTGTTTAGGGAGTTTGTTAAATTTATAATTGCGTTTTAAGAGAGTGATTGTGAGTAGTCTTATTAGTCGGTGTATGTTTTAAGGTTTTTAAGAAATAAAAATTTGGATAATTAATTTGACTTTTTGTATCTTTGCGTCCGCGCTCTGGTTAATGATTGATTTGATTTGTTTCTAAAAATAAAGAATCTTTGTTGAAGGTTTTAACGAAAATATTTGACATTTTTCTCTGGAGATTCGATAAAAAATATTTAACCCTGCAGCGCATTTTGCAAAAAGAGTTCTAAAAAAAATTGTGGGAAAATATTTGAGAAAACAAAAACTTTGCTTATCTTTGCAAACGCAATTCTAGGTTCTTTAGACGGTTGAAACATTTTGAGATACTGAAAGATAAATTAAGACAAAATTTACA
>JALVRO010000318.1 GCA_027031265.1 Bacteroidales bacterium
GAAAAAAATTTTAGTTTTGCAAGTCCGAAAAACTAGGTTAAATTTCAAAAAATCAAAAGACGTGGACGCATTAAGTTACAAGACACAGTCAGCAAAGAAGCAGGAAGTCCAGCGCCAGTGGTATGTCATTGATGCAACGGATCAAGTACTAGGTCGTCTGGCTTCGAAGGTAGCCAAGATTCTGCGTGGTAAGCACAAGCCAGTTTACACACCACATGTAGATACAGGCGACCATGTGATTATCATCAATGCCGAGAAGATTCGTCTTACTGGCAACAAATGGACTGATAAGCAGTATGTACGCTACAGTGGATACCCTGGTGGACAGCGTATCCAGTCAGCAAAAGAGATCCTGCAGAAGCATCCAGAGCGCCTTATCGAAATGGCAGTTAGAGGGATGCTCCCTAAGAACCGTTTAGGCCGTCAGATGTTTAAGAAACTGCATGTTTATGTAGGTGCTGAACATCCACACGAGGCACAAAAACCACAACCTTTAAACCTTAATGAAATAAAATAAGTTGAATTATGGAAAGAATCCACACTGTAGGTAAACGTAAGTCAGCAGTTGCCCGCTTGTACATGACCGAAGGTAAAGGTAACATCATTATCAATGGCCGTAAAATGGAAGTTCACTTCCCAACAATGAAGCATCAATACACTGTTTTGCAGCCATTGAAGCTTTTGGGCGTTGAAAACAGGTTTGACATCATGGTTAATGTTCATGGTGGTGGTCTGACAGGACAGGCAGAAGCCGTCCGTCACGCTATCTCTAAGGCATTAATAGATGTCTTTGGCTACGAAAGCGAGGAACGGAAGAAGCTCAAGGAAGCTGGATTCCTCACCCGTGACTCACGTGTCGTTGAGCGTAAGAAATACGGTCAGCCTAAGGCACGTAAACAGTACCAGTTCTCTAAGCGTTAATTTTCTCTTTAGGGCAACTGTTATGCCAGGCCTGTGGCATAGGTCTCTTGTGCCGCCAGACGCGGGCAAGACAGACAACAGGCACAAAAAACAAATGTTAAACTCTTAAAACTAACAGAAAGATGAGAGACATCACATTTGAAGAACTCCTGGAAGCCGGGGTACATTTTGGCCACTTGCGTAGTAAGTGGAACCCTGCAATGGCTCCATACATCTTCAAAGAAGTCAATGGTATACACATCATTGACCTGGACAAAACCCGTGAAAAACTCAAGCAGGCTGCTACAGCTATTAAGCAGATAGCTAAGAGCGGCAAAAAAATCCTTTTCGTTGCTACCAAAAAGCAGGCAAAAGAAATTGTAGCACAGAAAGCACAGGAAGTAGGCATGCCATATATTACAGAGCACTGGTCAGGCGGTATGCTTACCAACTTCCAGACAATACGCCGTGCCGTTAAGAAGATTGACCTTATTGACAAGATGGAAAAAGACGGCACATTTGACAAGATGTCCAAGAAAGAGCGTCTTCTCCTGCTTCGTGAAAAAGCCAAGCTGGAGAAACGACTCGGTTCTATCAAGGACATGAACCGTCTTCCTGCTGCAATTTTCGTTGTTGACGTTGTCAAAGAAAAAATAGCTGTTGCCGAAGCACGTAAGCTTCATATCCCAGTGTTTGCAATGGTTGATACTAACGCAGATCCACGTATTATTGATTTCCCAATTCCTGCTAATGACGATGCTTCTGAATCAATAGCCCTTATCGTTGGCTATATCACAGATGCTATTAAGGAAGGATTGGAAGAACGTAAGCTCGAGCTTGAGAAGAAAAATGCTGAAAAAGCTGCTAAAAAAGCAGAAAAAGACGAGACAAAAGAAGGCGAAGAAAAGAAAACAGTTCGCCGTCCTGCAAGAAGAAAATAAATTTTCTCTAGAAATAAATTTACAGGCTGCTACCCCGGGGTAGCAGCCTGATTTACACACAATAATCATAAAATCTAAAAAATAGGAAATATGGCTAACATTACAGCTGCAGATGTAAAAAAATTGCGCGATATCACTGGCGCAGGTATGATGGACTGCAAAAAAGCACTTCAGGAAGCTGATGGCGATTTTGATAAAGCAATCGAAATACTCCGCAAAAAAGGTCAGAAAGTAGCAAATAAGCGTGCAGACCGCGAGACTAACGAAGGTATTGCTGTGGGTAAGACTTCTGGCGATATGACCAAGGCATACATGGTAGCCGTTGGTTGTGAGACAGACTTCGTTGCCCGTACAGAAGATTTCGAAAATGCAGTTATTAGGATACTTGATATTGCAGTAGAAAAAGACGTTAAAGATATCGACGAGCTCAAAAAGCAGACAACAAGCGCTGGTCTGACTGTTGAGCAGGAGATTACAGAGCTGAGTGGGAAGACTGGCGAAAAGGTTGTGCTTCTCTTTTATGGCAGGGTAGAAGGTGCTTATGCCAATGTTTATAACCACTTCAACAAGACAAACGCAGCTATTGCTTCATTCAACAAACAGATTCCAGAACAGGTTGCCAAGGATATCTTGATGCAGATCGCTTCTATGAGGCCAATAGCTATTGACATTGACGATGTACCAGAAGAGGTTAAGCAGAAAGAGCTTGAGATTGGTAAAGAACAGGCTATCAACGAAGGCAAACCAGCTGAGATAGCAGAGAAAATAGCACAGGGACGTCTGAACAAATTCCTACAGGAGTCTACTCTGATGAACCAGGCTTTTATCAAGGATGGTAAGAAAAAGGTTAAGGATTACTTGAAAGAAGCTGATCCTGAGGCTAAGGTTGTTGATTTTAAGCGTTACTCTGTTCATGATTAATTAAACAAAATCAAAATTTTATTGATTTTTGTTTGATAATAACACGAAAGTGAATATTATATTTGTGCAATAAACATTAAAAACTCACGACAATGGCATACTTTATTGAACCTGATCTTTGTACAGCATGTGGCGCTTGTATTGACGAATGTCCAGTAGGCGCTATCAGCGAAGGCGATTACTATGTAATTGATCCTGATTTGTGTACAGACTGCGCAGCATGCGCAGAGGTTTGTCCAGTTGAAGCAATTCATCCTGAAGAATAAAGACCTAAAGGGCGGCCGTCAGGTCGCCTTTTTTATTTCTTTTTATTTAAATTTTTAGCCAGAGACGTCTGCTGGAATAGCTTGTATAATGTAGCTATACTTTTTTCTTTCTTTTTGTTGTATCTGATAAATTGTGTTTTATATTACATTGTAATATTTTCTGCCTGAATACAATGAATAAGAATTAGATATGTGTTTACTTCCTGTCAATTTTTTATTACCTTTGTTTTGTTAAAACAAAAAATTAATTAAAAACATGATTAAACTCTCACTTGTAAATTTTGACCATGTCGAAGAGTCGAAGCGTGAAAAATTGCAGCAATTAATAGATGCACGTTTGCAATATTTTAACGAATTATTTAAGCGTTATCCTGTAGATGTGCCGCTTGAGATAAAATTTCAGAAAAAGCCATCCGGCTGGAAGGTTGATGTTATGATAAAGATGCAGAGCACCACATTATATTTTGAGGAGAGTGGTAAAAATCTGGAGAAGATACTGGGAAGTATTTTTGGAAAGATGAAAAAACAGGTCAAGAAACAAAAAGCTATTGAACGCAAAGATTATGAATACAAGAGAGCTAAGTATCGTAAGAAACTGCTTAGCCAGAAAGACTTTGAGCTATTAATCGAACTCAGGCAAAAAGGCGACCGCCAGGGCTTTGATAACCTGATGAAAGGTGTATATGATGATCTACATGCTGATATAAAGGAGAATTACATGGCAGATGGAAAGAGCGAAGATGAGGCAGAAGTGCTAACTAAAGAGCTGATGGAGAAAATCAAACAAGAAGTTTATCAGACTTTTACTGCTATGAAAGATCAAAGGGAAGAGTTTCTCGATTCAATATCTGATATTTCGTATTATTACGAGCAGCAGGGCTAGGAGAATTCCTTCACATTTGTCAGGGATGATAACTTTGTTATCATCCCTGTTTTTTTTATTTTTAGAATCATTAATGTATAATCTTTTTGTTATGAGGAAGTTATTAATAGCTATTGCCTTGGTTTTGTCTGCATTGGCCAGTGAGGCACAGAAAAAGCCTCTGGATATTGATGCACTAATATCCTGGCAGGTTATAAAAGAAAAATATATCTCTAATGACGGGCAGTGGGTAGTGGTGTATAGTGAGCCGTATCGTGGTGATTCACGTCTGATTATTGCTTCTGCAGATGGTAAGTTTTATAAGGAATTCATTTCAGGGTACAAACCACAGCTTTCTCCAGATAATAATTTTATTGTTTTTCGGATAAAGCCAGGATACCAACAGCTCAGGAAGCTTAAACTCGAGGGAAAGAAAAAATCAGAGCTTCCAAAAGACTCAGCATACATTTTCTTTACTGATAGCAGGCAGGTAGCCAGGTTCGATAGCATATACCAGGTGCTGGTTCCTCATCTTAAAGGAAAGAATCTAGCTTTGCTCCGTTATTATAAAGCAAAGAAAACACCGAAATTTTATAGGTTAATAATTCCCCATGATGGGCAAAAGACTATCTATATAGACAGTGTCAGCGAGGCTGTCTTTTCTGATAATGGTAATCGTCTTGCATTTATAAAAATACATGGAGATAGCACAGGGAAAGCCTATGTAGTCAGAGTTTATGATTTTAATAAAAATAGCTTCAGAACTATAGCCACTTACCAGGGAAAGACAAAAAAATTGACTCTCTCTACCGACGGTCAGCTTCTAGCATACCTTAATACACAGGATACCACAAAGACAAAGGTTTATGCGCTTTATCTCTTTGACCTGAAGAAAAACAGGTGGATAAAGAATATTGACACACTCACATCAGATATTCCACAGGGATGGGCTGTTAGTGAAAATGGTAAAATTTTCTTCTCACGCGACGGGAAGCGGCTGTTTTTCGGTATAGCACCTGTAGCCAGGCAAGAGGGAAAAGATACCATTCCAGAGGATGAAAAAGTTAAGCTGGATCTATGGTCATGGACAGACTCTTTACTGATGCCAGCACAGCTTAAAAGATTGGATAAGGATAAGAAATTCTCTTATACCACAGTCTACGACATTGCCAAAGATAAAGTAATTCGCTTACAGACAAACCGTTATACAAATATTAAGCTTTTCGGTCATGGCGATGGGCGTTATGCTCTGGAACGAGATCCCAGCCCATACCTGAAACAGCAATCATGGGATTATCCTTGGTGGGCTGATTTTTATATCATTGACCTGCGGGACGGCAGCAAGACTTTAGCTGCCAGGAAGGTTGCAGATGGCTATATGTCAGCTGACGGGAAATTTTTTGTTTATTACAATTACCAGGATAGCACGTGGTACTGCTTTGACAGGGAGAAAAACATTACCCATAGGCTTACGGATAACAGTACAGTTAAATTTTACAATGAGGAGAATGATGTGCCGGCACCTGCTGATCCTTATGGTTTTGGAGGTTTTTCACAGGATGGAGGACTATGCTTTGTTTATGATAAATACGATATCTGGGCAGTAGATCCTTCTGGCAGGCGTAAACCATACAAGCTAACAGGTAGTCAAGGTAGACAGAATAACTTACAGCTACGTATGGTGGATCTGAACAAGGATGATGATTATGTGACATTAGATGATTTGATAATCAAGGCATTTAACAAAAAGACTAAAGATGCAGGTTTTTACAAAATAGCCAGCTTTGCTCCTGGTTCAGCTCTGACACTTCTGGTAATGAGTAGTAATTATTACTCTGACCCAATAAAAGCTAAAGATGCAGGGCAGTTAATATGGCAAAGATCAGATGTGCATACTTATCCCGATGTGTGGACTAGCGGCAAAAATTTTGAAAAGGCCACTGAGCTAACACACTTCATTGATCAGCAAAAGCCGTATATCTGGGCAAATGTAGAACTGGTGCACTGGATAACAACTGACGGACGTGACGAGCAAGGGCTATTATTCAAGCCTGATAACTTTGACCCCAACAAGAAATATCCAATGATTGTTTATTATTACGAGTTATATTCTGATATGCTTAACCGGTATTTTATGCCGCGTCCGAGTCGATCCATAATAAATCCAATACATTACGCCAGCAATGGGTATTTGGTATTTATACCCAATATACGTTATAAGGTCGGATTTCCTGGCATGAGCGCATATAATTATGTGGTCAGTGGCACCCTTTCATTATTAGAGCGTTATCCCTGGATAGACAGACATCACTTAGGTCTGCAGGGTCAGAGCTGGGGTGGCTATGAGACAGCCTTTATTATCACACAAACCAGGCTTTTTGCTGCGGCAGAGGCTGGCGCTCCAGTGTCTAATATGACAAGTGCTTACGGTGGAATAAGATGGGGTTCGGGATTGAGCCGTATGTTTCAGTATGAGAAGACACAGAGCCGTATAGGCAAGAACCTGTGGAATGGGTTACCGTTGTATTTATACAACTCTCCTGTGTTCTATGCACCGTATATAGAGACACCATTGTTGATCATGCATAATGACAATGACGGAGCAGTTCCATGGTATCAAGGTATTGAGTTTTTTGTGGCTCTTAGACGGCTGAGTAAGCCTGTGTGGTTGATGAATTATAACGGTGAACCACATAATCTTAGAGAGAAATCACCAGCTAGTGTGGATCTGACCCACAGAATGATGCAGTTTTTTGACCATTATCTCAAGGATGCCCCTATGCCTGAGTGGATGAAGCATGGGCGTCCTGCAATAGAGAAACATTAATTAACCCCCAAAAGTAAAAAATTATGCACAGAATAATTAAACCGTTTCTTGCACTTCTCTTTCTAATGGCAATTTTTGCTGGATGTAAGAAAGATTCAAGGATTGTGTCATATATAAAAATACTTGATACGAGTCAGGTAGATGTTGTATATACCGACAGGACAGATGTGTTGAACAAGAAGTTAAAGGCCTTTGATATTAAACATATACCTGGCGGTTTAGCTTTTGTTAAGCCTTATAACACAGTATTGGTTTTGTTGGATACAACACTAAGCCAGAATGATATACAGGAGTATTTTCCGTTTGCAAAGGTTGTGAGGTATAAGAAATCATTGATTGTGGACAACAGCCTCAGCGGGATGGATATTGAGTCTTTTTTGAAGGAGTATTCTGGGAGATTGGAGCTACCCAGTAGAATATTTACTAACAAGCCTGGAAAGATAATGGGTATGAAGCTTAATAAAAAGGTGGAGCGATTTTCTAGAAAATGTTATGGAAGTCCATGTAAACCTTATAAGGGTTATAAAAGTCGTTTGAGGGAAGAGCGCAAGCAAGTTGAACTGGGCTATGCTCTGGGAATTTATTTTTTTGATACCGATACCTCAGTTTATCCTTCTATAAAAGAAATTAAGAATCAGTTTCGGGTATGTAATATTATCAGATTAAGTGATGGTTTTGTGTTGATGCCAGTTTTTTATTTTTCTCATACTATGCTTGATAGCTTAAAGAGTTTTTTATCATCTGATACAGATATTATTAGGGTTTATGCTAATCGTTATTTTATTAAGACCTCTTTACCTAAGAGTGTTAGTTTTTCCTGGATTCCTATGAAAAAAGTTAAGGGTGCAAAAAATAAAAGATACGATAAATTAATGAAAAATATGAATTTGCTGCTTGAGCGGGATAAGGTAATTGTTTTCTATTTTTATAATAACGTGGGAGATGTTTTTCCTACACAAGAAGAGCTGCAAAAATATTTAGGTAATCAGATCTTTTATAGTTTCCCACAAGGATTAATCATAAGGTCAAGATTTTATAAGACACCACCTATAGTAGACTCTTTAGTAAGCATACTTAGGTCAGATAGTTTGATTTCGAGGATTTACACAAATAAAGTTTACTTGCTCAAAGCATTCTTAGAAAAAGATTCTATAAAAAATATTTCCATTATCTGGGAACCAAGGACATGTATAGTCAAGGATACAATGTGTTATCCGCTAAAAGATTTTAATTCCCGCATGTATCGTTATAAGTTAGATGTTGAAGCCCGTCGGGCACTATGGATTCATTTTAAAGATCCGACACAGAGAACTTTCCCAAAAGTCAAATATCTGAAGTCATATCTGGCAAATAGCTTTGATTTAGAGACAGATTATGGTGTTTTATTCTCATCACCTTATAGGAATTCCCAGACACTCAAGGCTCTGAAACAGGAAATAATTCCTATTTACAATAATCCCGAGTTTAAGATTTACAGCAACAAGGTTTATATCCTTCAGCACTTGTTGGATACAGGATATGTCTATTTCCATCTCCCCATGCAATACCTTTTGCCCAGCTATGAGAGGAATGAGAGACTGGACATTCAGTTACAAAAAGTGAAACAGGAAATAATTGTTAATAATGCGGTTATGGTCTATATGAAAGACCCTACAGATTCGATTTATCCTTCTGAGGGTTATATCAGGGAGAGATTTAAGTATTTAAAGTTTTATAATTTCAAAGATGGTTTTGTCATTGGAGCTTATCTTGGAGATTGATTTTCAAAAAAAATTATATTATACTGTAATTTTGTTGGCAAAAGTGTAATTTTGCCAACAAATTAAATCATCATGACTAATGGCTAAAAATTTGGTAATTGTCGAGTCGCCTGCAAAGGCTAAGACTATTAAAAAGTTTCTGGGTAAAGATTTTGATGTTAAGCCTAGCTACGGACATATACGTGACCTGACTACAAAGAACCTTGGTGTTGATGTAGAGAATAATTATAAACCAACATACGTTGTAGAGCCAGAAAAGAAAAAAATTATTCAGCAGCTTAAAGAAGCTGTCAAAGAAGCTGAGACTGTATGGCTCGCATCAGATGAAGACCGTGAAGGAGAAGCTATCGCATGGCACCTGGCCGAAGTCCTGGGTTTGAGTCAGGAGAATGCGCGCCGTATCGTTTTCCACGAGATTACAAAAAAGGCTATCCAGAATGCTATTAAGAATCCCCGCTGGATTGACTATAATTTGGTTAATGCACAGCAGGCACGCCGTATCCTCGACCGTTTGGTCGGTTTCGAGCTCTCTGAGCTATTGTGGAAAAAAGTGCAAAACAAGCTCTCGGCTGGCCGTGTGCAGTCCGTCGCTGTGCGTCTGATAGTCGAACGTGAAGAAGAAATCAGAGAATTTAAGCCTGAAACCTGGTATAAATTAAGTGCTGTCTTTGAGTTCCAGGTAGATGATGGTAAGAGCTACGAGCTTTCGGCTGATTATCCTGATAAGATAAAAACTCGCGAACAAGCACTCAGTATCCTAGAAAGTATCTCAGGCCAGTCTTTCTCTGTTGGTGATATCGAAACAAAACCAGCTAAGAAGAACCCCGCTCCTCCCTTTACTACCTCAACTCTGCAGCAGGAGGCTAGCCGTAAATTTGGCTTTTCTGTGACCAAGACAATGAGAATAGCGCAGAAATTATATGAGGAGGGTAAGATCACATACATGAGAACAGACTCGACAAACCTTGCTGACGAAGCTATTGAGATGGTCCGCCAATATATTGTAGACCAGTTTGGTGATAAGTATTCGCAGCCCCGCCAGTATAAGACCAGGATAAAAGGAGCACAGGAAGCCCACGAAGCTATACGTCCCACTAGTATGGAGCGTGTAGTTAGTACAAGTAAGGATGAGCAGCGCCTGTACGAACTTATTTTTAATAGGACTTTAGCCTCTCAAATGCCCGCAGCTCTGTACGATAAGACGACTATTACCATTACATCTGAGGATAAAAAGCATAGCTTTACAGCGACATCTAAGGTGCTCAAGTTCGATGGTTTTTTGAGGATCTATCAATACCAGGATCTGGATAATGAGCAGGAATCAGGGGAAGAAAAAACACTCCCTCCTGTGGCTGTTGGCCAGCAGATGAAGCTGATTGAGGCAAGTGCTGTGCAGAAATTTTCCAATCCACCATCAAGATACAATGAAGCTAGTTTGGTTAAAAAGTTGGAAGAATTAGGCATCGGCCGTCCATCTACCTATGCACCGACAATCGATACCATACAGAAGAGAGGATACGTTATTAAACGTAATATTCCTGCCGATAGCCGCAAGATAGAGATTATTAAATTGGAGAAAGGTAAAATCAAAGAGAGTGTTAAAGACGAGAAATACGGTGCTGAGAAAAATAAACTGGTGCCTACTGATATGGGAATTATAGTGACCGATTTTTTGAAAAAGTATTTCCCTCAAATAATTGATTATGGATTCACGGCTAATGTAGAGCAGGATTTTGACCGTATAGCAGATGGTAAGGCAGAGTGGACTAAGGTTATTGACCAGTTTTATAAATCCTTCCATGAGCTTGTGGAGGAGACTGAAAAGAGCGCCACACGCGAGAAAAAAGAGAAATTACTCGGTCAGGATCCAGATACAGGACGTAATGTATATGCTAAGATTGCTAAATATGGCCCTGTTATACAGCTGGGTGATTTTGGAGACGAAGAACCTCTCAAGTTCGCCAGTATTCCCAAGCATGTACACATAGATGATATTTCTCTGGAGCAGGCTTTAGAGCTTCTTTATAAGGATCCTAATGGTAATTTGCTTGGCTACGACACAGATGGTACACCCGTTTATACACGTTGGACTAAGTATGGCCCGGTGATCCAGTTTGGTAAATATGAAAAAGATGGTCCCAGACCACATTTTGTTAATCTGCCTAAGAATATAAACATCAACCAGATAACGCTCGAGCAGGCACTTGAGCTACGTAAACTCCCTAAGCAAATAGGTGAGTATAATGGACAGCCAATAACACTGGGTATTGGTAAATATGGCCCTTATTTGCTTTATCAGGATAAGTTTTATTCTATACCTCTAAAATATAATGTACTGACAATCACAGAAGAGGATGCCGTAAAAGTTATCGAAGACCATATCGAAAAGCTCAAAAAACGCACAGTCAAAGAGTTTGATGACAATCCAGATGTCAAGATAGTACGTGCTGCACGTGGGAAATACCTGCAGATTTATTACAAAAACAAGTATTATAATCTGCCTGCAAAGACAGACATCGAAAAGCTTACACCCGAAGATGCTATACGCATAGCCGAGGAGCAAGAAAAAGCCAAGAAAGAAAAACAGACCAAATCCAGGTCATCAAAAAAGTCTAAGTAATGGGAATGAAATACGAACCAATAAAAGACTTCTTGAATAAGATTTTTCGCACGCCTTGGCTGCGAAAAATCTTTTATCGGATGATTGATATTCTTTTGCTCCGCACATGGCACATTCACAAACAGATAAAGAGATGGATACGCCATGCTCCTGAGCCGGCAAAAGTGCTGGATGCAGGCAGTGGGTTGGGCCAGCATTCTTATTATCTGGCACGCAAATGCCGCACATGCCAGATAACGGGCGTTGATGTCAATGCTGCACAGGTAGAGAATAATAACCGTTTTTTCCAGCAGATAGGCCTGGGAGACAGGGTTCGTTTCCAGACTGGACGGCTCGAGGAGTTTGTCTGTGAGCAGTGTTATGACCTTGTGCTAAACATAGAGGTCATCGAGCATATAGAGGATGACAGGCGTGTGATAGAGAATTTTTACGCATCATTAAGGCCGGGTGGAACATTGATCTTATCAACGCCTTCATTGTATGGTGAGCACGATCATGACCATGAACACCAAGAGAGGGAGGATAAAGAAGGCGAGGTTTCGTCATTTGTTGATGAGCATGTGCGGGATGGTTATGACCCGGGGCAGTTAAGCCAGATGCTTATGGAGGCTGGTTTTTCGGAGGTTAATGTCAAATTTATGTACGGACCTTATGGTGGATTTGCCTGGAAGCTCACCATGAAATATCCAATTATTATGCTCAATAAGAGCTTCCTGTTTTTCCTTGTGTTGCCATTTTATTATTTGGTGACAATGCCAGTGGCCCTGGTGCTTAATTATTTGGATATTGTTGTGGATAATCCTGTTGGTGGTTCGCTTTTAGTAATAGCCAGGAAATGAAATTCCCATGGTACATAGCACGTAGATATTTTTTCTCCCGTAAATCGGCCAATGTTATTAACCTGATTTCGATAATTGCTTTGGTAGGTATGGCTTTTGGTTCGGCTGCTTTGATTATTGTGTTGTCCATATTTAATGGTTTTGAGGATATGGCCCGCTCCATGCTTAATGCTTTTAACCCTGATCTGAAGATTGTCTCTACGTCAGGGAAATATTTTGACAGGCGGGTGGTGGAGCATGTTTTGGATAGTGTGGAGGGGTTGCAGGCATGGAGCTTTGTGATGACTGACAATGCTTTGATAGAGTATGAGGATAAGCAGTACATTGGTTATGTCAAGGGTGTGGATGATAATTTTGTCAGGGTTACAGGTCTGGATACCATGATTACTTATGGTAATTTTGAGTTGTATTACAAATCCAGACCAATGGCTGTTGTGGGCGCAGGCATTGCATATAATCTAGGTGTGCAGCTTAATTTCATTGGTTCTCTGAAGCTGTGGTTACCCCGTCCAAGGTCCAGGATTAGTTTTGATGTGTCGCAGATGTTTGTACGGACTCATATTTTTCCGTCAGGCATTTTTTCTGTGCACAAGGAGTTTGATGAGAAGTATATTTTTGTGCCTCTGGATTTTTTGCAGAAGACGTTGGAATTGGACCGCTATACTGTGACGGCATGCGAGATAAAAGTTAAGCCAGAAGTTGATGTAGTACATCTGGAGAAGGTTTTGCAGCAAAGACTGGAAGATAAGTTTCTAGTAAAGAATAGGTTTGAGCAGCAGCAGATGTTTTATAAGATTGTGCGCTCTGAGAGGCTGGCCATTATTATGATTCTGACTTTTATAATCATTATTGCTTCGTTTAATGTGATAGCCACTATTTCGATGCTCATTATTGATAAGCGTGATGATATTGAGATTCTTAACTTCCTAGGTGCTGATAGTGGGACGCTGAAGAAGATTTTTCTAAACCAGGGCTTTATAATAAATTCTCTGGGTATTGTAATAGGGTTATTGTTTGGCATAGCGCTTGTATTGGCCCAGAAATATCTGGGATTGTTGAAATTCCCTTCGACAACCAGTCTGATGTACCTGCCTTATCCAGTAGTTCTCAAAGGCAGTGATGTATTACTCTCTATTGCAATTGTGTCCCTGATAGGTTATTTCTCTTCTTTGATTCCTGTTAAATATTTCATCGAAAAATACTTTGGCAATGACAAAGCCTGATCCTGATTTGATGAGAAAGCTTTTGAAGTACACCTCTATCCCATTTGAGTTTTTTATTCTCATTGGTGGAGGTGCTTGGTTAGGTAGTGCCCTGGACAAAAAATTTGGTATCAGTCATCATGTGCTCACAGTTATTTTTGCTATTTTTGGACTGGTTATAGGTTTTTATCATGTTTATAAATCTCTGAAAAATGACAGGTTACAATAAAACATTGCTAATTATTACCCTTGGTCTGATGGTCTTGACTGGCGTTATATTTGTGATGAAGTTGGCTTTTTATAATTGGGCTTTGTGGATAGTGCCACCTTTCTTTTATTTGTTAACGATTCTTGTTATTCGCTTTGTTCTGCGAAAACTGGATGATAAGTTTTTGCCAATGGCTATTACACAGGCTAGTGTTATCAAGCTCTTGCTGAGTCTTGTGTTTTTGCTTTTTTTCAAGATTTTCCTGAACAAAGGTGAGTGGGTAAATTTTATTATTTTTAGTGCTGTTAATTATCTGGTTTACACTGCTTTTGAGGTTAATTATTTACTTACCCGTCTCAGGTAGCCTTGTGTAGAATTATACGGAAGGTAGTGCCTTTACCAGGTGAGGTGTAGTGGATAAAGATTTTACCTTTGTGATAATTTTCAATGATCCTTTTTGCCAGGGCTAATCCCATTCCCCAGCCATGTTTTTTTGTGGTAAAACCGGGTTTGAATATCTGGCGTGCTTTGCGCCACGACATGCCTTTGCCCTGATCAGTGAAATCAATAACCACTTTGTTGTTTTCCTCTGATACAATGATTTTAATAAGACCCTGGCCCTCCATTGCATCAATAGCGTTTTTTGCCAGATTTTCCAGTACCCATGTGAAGAGCACCTTATTTATAGACACGTGTGGTGGATCTGGTGTGTGGAATACTATTTTGTATCTGATACGCTTACTGGTCCTTATGCGTAGATAGTCGATTACATCCTCTATTACAGATTCGAGGTCATGTATTTCTAATTTTGGCTGTGTGCCTATACTGGAGAATCTCTCTGTCACGGCTTCCAGACGTCTAACATCTTTCTCTACTTCTTTGAGCAGTTCCTGGTCAAAGTCCATCATCTTGAGCATCTCTACCCATGCTACAAGCGAAGAAATTGGTGTACCCAGTTGGTGTGCTGTTTCTTTGGACATCAATACCCACAGTTGGTGTTCTTCGGCACGGGCTGCACTGAGACCTGCAAAGAAGATAACTACAAGGAAAATAATAACCACAATTAGCTGAATAATAGGAAAATAAAAAAGAGAGGTGAGCAGGCGTGAGTCTTTGTAATAAAGATACTGCTTGTTGTACTCATCCAGGCTAATTTCTATTGGCTTATGCTGTGATTTCATAGTTTCCAGTTGCTGATAAAGATAAGTCGAATCATGAGTGCGCAGTGTGTCTAGATTGGAGTAGGATATAATCTTACCATTATTATCCACAAGGATGACAGGGATGGTTTTATTACTTTTTATGATTTCCAGTAGCAGAGGGCTAATCTGTTGGTTTATATCTATTTGCTGGATTTCTTTATAAGCCTCTGACCAGAGCTCTATTCTGTGTTTTTCGCTGTTAGATAGTTGCTTGACCAGGACAAGGGTATAGATCCAGGCAGCAACAGCAGTCACAAAGGCTAAAAAAAGTAATATGTAGACGTACTTGCGTGACATTGTTTTTCCCTGTGGTTTTTATTAACGCTCTATGGGGCGTTTTTATTTCACGGTGTTTACACTTAAAAGCCGAAAATTGATTAATTTAGCTAAACAGAAAATATCAAAAATAAAAATTATGGCAAAAATAAGACTTACAAAAATTTTTGAATTCGATGCAGCACATGCTTTGTGGAATTATGATGGGAAATGCAAAAATATACATGGACATACATTTCGCCTGGAGGTTACTCTGTTAGGAGAGCCTTTGCAACAGCCTGACCATCCAAAGGATGGGATGGTCATGGATTATGGAGACCTGAAAAAAATTGTCAAGGAGCATATTATTGACCGCTATGACCATCATTTTATCTATAATGATAATTCTCCACACCAGGACCTGGATTATGCACGTGGAGGTTTTGAGGCTCTGCGTCCTTTGCCTTTTCAGCCTACTAGCGAGCTGATGCTTCTGGAATTTGTTGATATTCTAAAACAACACCTGCCAGACTATGTGGAGCTTTTTTCAGTCCGTCTGTGGGAGACTCCTACCTCCTATGCCGAGTGGGTTAAGACTGATAACCAATAAAAACAATTAACTCTGTGAACCTCTGTGTCCTCTGTGGTGAATAAAATAAACTTCAAATAACAAACTTATTTCAATGGAAAAAAAGACCTTTCTTCTGGATGCTTATACTCTGATATTCAGGGCTTATTATGCTTTTATCCGCAACCCGGTATATAACTCCAGGGGCCTGAATACCTCTGCTATATTGGGGTTTACAAACTCGCTGGATGAAATAATACGTAATCAGAAGCCTACACATATAGCAGTGATTTTTGACCCATCGACGCCTACTTTCAGGAATGAAATCTACCCGGAATACAAGGCCAATCGTCCTCCTACCCCTGAGGATATAAAAAAATCAATCCCTTATATCAAGGAGATACTAGAGGGCTTCCGTATCCCTTATTACCAGGTGCCTGGTTATGAAGCAGATGATGTGATAGGTACACTGGCTTATAAACTTGAGCCAAAGAGCTATGATGTTTTTCTGATGACTTCGGATAAAGATTATTTGCAACTCCTGGACGAAAAAGTGCTAATTTATAAACCCAAGACCAAGCTTAGAGATATAGAGATTGTTGATCTGGAGAAATTTAGACAGGATTTTGGTCTCCAGGACCCCAGGCAATACATTGATGTGCTGGCACTGGCCGGTGATCAGGCTGATAATGTCCCTGGTGTCCCAGGTGTGGGTGAGAAAACAGCTCTTAAACTCATACGTCAATATGGCAGTCTGGACAATCTCTATGCTCATATCGATGAGCTTAAAGGCAAACTAAAAGAGCGCCTCGTGGAGAATAAAGACATGGCTTATCTTTCTCAAAAATTGGTGACAATAAAGACCGATGTCCCTGTTGATATAGACGAGGATGATATAGTTTTTCAGGGTATTGACCCGGACCGCCTGGCCAGGATATTCAAAGAATTAGAATTTAAGTCCACGGCTGAGCGTATCCTCTCAGCTCACATGCAGCCCACTCTTTTCGGTGATCAGCAACCAGCTGGACTTATGGATGTTAAGCTGTATAAAACAATCGATGATTTTGACATTGATTACCGTCTGTTAACAGAGCCAGAAGATATTGAGAAACTTACCAGGGAATTGCTCAAGCAGAAAGAGTTTACTTTCGACACAGAGACCTCTTCCCTGGATCCTCATACCAGTGAGATAGTGGGTATATCTTTCTCTTTCCGTGAGCACCAGGCTTTTTATATTCCGACTCCACATGATCAGCAGAAAACTCGTCAGATACTTGAGATTCTCAGACCTGCTCTCGAGAACGAAAAGATTCTTAAAATCGGCCAAAACATTAAGTTTGATCTGATAGTCCTGCATCATTACGGTCTGGAGGTTCGTGGACCTTTGTTTGACACAATGGTTGCGCATTACCTTCTTTATCCAGAGCTAAAGCACAACATGGATTACCTTGCAGAAACTTATCTGAATTATAAAACTATTCACATAGACGAGCTCATTGGTAAACGGGGAAAACACCAGGGAAGCATGCGCAATCTTACACCTGAGAAGATAAAAGATTATGCTTGTGAGGATTCGGATATCACATTCCAGCTTAAACAGATTCTGGTCAAAGAGCTAGTCATACAGCAAATGGACCGCCTGTTTTATGACCTGGAGATGCCTTTGCTGCGCGTCCTTTATCAGATGGAGATAACAGGTGTCAAGCTTGACGTGGAGTTCCTCAAGCAATACAGGCAGGAAATAGTGAAAAAAATCAAGAACATTGAGGATAAAATCTATAAACTTGCAGGTGAGCAATTTAATATTTCCTCAACCAAGCAGCTTGGATATATCCTCTTTGACAAACTGAAAATCACAGACAAACCAAAGCTCACAAAAACAAAGCAATATTCTACAAGCGAGACAGAGCTAAGCAAGCTCAAAGACACACATCCTATAGTGAGTCTTATCCTGGAGTACCGCTCTCTAAAGAAGCTTCTGAGTGCTTACATAGACTCTCTTCCACAGCTGGTTAATCCCAAAACAGGGCGCATACACACTTCTTTCAACCAGACTATCACAGCTACAGGACGCCTGAGCTCTAATAACCCAAACCTGCAAAATATTCCTATCCGCACACCAGAAGGACGGCAGATTCGTAAGGCTTTTATCCCTTCGGCAGAAGATTACTGGATAGTGGATGCTGATTATTCACAGATTGAGCTGAGAATAATGGCACACCTGAGCCAGGACCCAAACATGATTGAGGCTTTTCGCTCGGGACAAGATATTCACACCATGACCGCAGCGAAAATCTATAAGGTAAAACCAGAGGAGGTAACCAAGGAGATGCGCTACAAAGCCAAGAGCGCTAACTTTGCAATAATTTACGGTTCTTCTGCCTTTGGGCTTGCTCAAAATTTGAATATACCACGCTCCGAGGCTAAGGCCTTGATTGATGGTTATTTTGAGACATACCCCAGGGTCAAGGAATACATGAACCGGGTAATTGAGCAAGCCCGTAAAGATGGCTATGTCACTACAATAATGGGGCGCCGGCGTTATCTGCCAGACATTCATTCCAATAACCATAATGTGCGGGCAAATGCCGAGCGCACGGCTATTAATACACCCATTCAGGGCTCGGCGGCAGATATAATTAAGTTGGCAATGATTAAGATTTCTGACCGTTTTGCTAGAGAAGGACTCAAAGCCAGGATGATTATTCAGGTGCACGATGAGCTGGTGTTTGATGTGCCAGATGACGAACTGGACAGGGTAAAGGCTATTATACGTGAGGAGATGGAAAATGCCGTTGAGTTGAGTGTCCCTCTGGTCGTAGATATGGGTGTGGGCAAAAACTGGTTTGAAGCACATTAATCCGCTTTATCCAAAAATTTTATCTGAACTTTGAAGATACGTTGCTTGACCTGGATAATGTGTAATGCAGGTTAATAGGAAAAAGGCAGCTGTTTACATAATAGTTGGGCACATTGACCAAAAAGGCATAATATCTTAGCAGGGTAAATCGTATATTAGAAGCAAACAAAAATCATTAGAATTATGAAAAAATTACTTCCTTTGATATTTACTCTAGCTGTGTTTTTGCCTGTCATTGGCCAGTCGCAGTATGCCCGTTTTGAGGCAGGTATGTCATTTGTTAAGCCTAATACAGCTTCTGGTTATACTATTAGTGGTACTTTTCAGGGACGTTTTCTGGGAATCTTCCGCCCAGGTTTTGGTATCCAGGCTATGAACATGGTATCAGACACAGCCGGTTTGATGAGTCATCAGTCTGCACTGGATGCTAATCTGACATGGGGTGTTGCCCTGAAGTTGGGTGTGCGTCTGGAGGCAGGTGTAGGTATGTTTGGCCGTTTGTGGCAAAAGTCTTTTGCTGCTGACAATTCTGGCCCACAACTATATGAGATTGACGGTATAAATTACACATTGCACCAGGGAACCTATGTTAATTTTACATACCTCACATGGGGCCTGATGTATTATGTTAATGCCGGGATTGACCTGACACATAATGTCGAGCTATTTGCTTTTTACCAGGGAAAGCGTGACATGAAAAAGGATTTTATAAATTCGCTGGGGCTGGGCGTTAGATTCAGGATGTAATTTTCTTGGAGCTAATTATTGTGTGGGCTGCCCTCAACGGGCAGCCTTTTTTGTATTTATATCTTGTTAACAATAATTTTCTTTATTACAGAGGAAAAGTTTTTGTGCTATAAGTTTTTATCGTACATTTGCATGCCTTCCAGGACAGATGTTATGGAAAAATGGGGCACAAGTGGCGGCTTGCCGTTAATTACTTTCCTTTACATCTGTGTGCTTTAGAGCGGGAAGGAAAATAAACCGTGGCAACAGATGTAATACCATTTTTACTTGAAAATATGCAAATCATAGAAGCCCACGTCCTCTGCAAGCGTGCTGAAAGCTCCTTGCAGGGCAAAGAGTATTTGTTATTTTGTCTTTGTAAATGGTATAATTCTTAGCCCATAAAATATTTTTTATCATGTTTGAGACTTTTGATTTGAACGATCAGATTCGCAGAGCTATAGCTATGCTAGGCTATGAACAGCCAACCCCTATCCAGCAACTTACCATCCCACACATCCTGGAAGATGAACGCGATTTGGTCGCACTGGCACAGACAGGCACAGGTAAAACAGCTGGTTTTGGACTGCCAATAATTCAGCTCGTCAACACAGCAGACCGCAGTGTGCAGACATTAATCCTGAGCCCTACACGTGAGCTGGCTCTGCAGATAGCCAGCGATCTGCAGTCTTATGCGCGTTTTATGCCGCAGGTCAGAATTGTTGCTGTCTACGGAGGCGCATCTATTGAGAACCAAATAAAGGAACTGAAAAAAGGGGCTCATATTGTCGTTGGTACACCCGGTCGTACATTAGACCTTATCAGACGCAAGAAGTTAAAGGTCGATGCCATTCGTTGGCTAGTGCTTGATGAAGCAGATGAGATGCTAAACATGGGTTTCCGTGAAGAGCTGGATGCCATCCTGGAGACTACACCAGCGGAAAAGCAAACTTTACTTTTCTCGGCCACAATGCCGCGTGAGGTTAAACGAATAGCAGACCGTTATCTGCATGAGCCTGTGGAGCTTGTCGTGGGCAAACGCAACACCGGGGCGCAGAACGTAGAGCACGAGTATTATGTGGTTAAGGAGAAAAACCGTTATCATGCTCTGCGCCGTCTCGTGGACTACGAGCCTGAGATTTATGGCATTGTGTTCTGCCGCACACGTGCACAGACACGCGAGATTGCAGCACGCCTGATAGACGATGGCTATAGCGCCGATGCTTTGCATGGTGACCTGTCGCAGGCACAACGTGATTTTGTCATGCGCCGTTTTCGTACGCGTCAGATACAGCTATTGGTTGCAACAGATGTTGCGGCCCGAGGGTTGGATGTGTCGGACCTGACGCACATTATACATTTTAACTTGCCAGACGACCCTGAGGTTTATATTCACCGTAGCGGGCGCACAGGCAGAGCCGGTAAAACAGGTATTTCACAGGTACTTGTCACTCCTGCCGAAAGTTCAAAGATACCAATATATGAGCGTATCACAAGTAAAAAGTTTAAGAAAAAGCAAATCCCCACTGGTAAGGATATTTACAAGAGGCGCTTGTTCGCGTATGCTCGCCAGATAGAGAATACAACAGTAGAAGAGACAGAGTTTGACCAGGTCTTTGACCAGATGATAAAGAGCCTTGAGTGGATGGACAAAGAGGAATTTATTAGACGTGTGTTCTATGTTGAGCTACAGAGGTTTATGAAGTATATGGATGATACGACTGACATTAATGCCAGGGAAAGCAAAGCAAGGGATAAGCGTGAGCGCAAGGAGCGCCGTCGTGGTGGCCGCACAGAAGCCGGTTTTACACGTTATTTCCTCAACATTGGAAAGAAAAATAACCTCAATGCCCGCAAACTCATTGGCCTGATCAATGAACTGACTGATTCCAATGACATTGAGATAGGCAAGATTGATATTCAACGGAATTTTTCTTTCTTTGACGTGGAGGCTAGCGCGCAGAAAAGAATAGAAAAAGCTTTTAGCGGTGCGCGCTTTGGTTCTGTCTCCCTGCGCGTGGAGCGGGCTAATAAAAAAGCTCCTGTCCGCAGCCGTGCGTGAGATTACTATTTGGAGCAAAAAATAAAATAGCATAAAACCATGATAAAGCAGTTTCTTGGCTTTGTTCTAGCGTTTATTCTTACTGTTCAGGTATTACCTCAGACACCGCCAGTTGTGTATGTAGCGGCAGATGGCTCGGGGGATTTTAATTGCGATGGAGTTAAGGACCAGGAGGAGATAAACCAGGCATTGGATTTTGTAGCACAGCATGATGAGTTTACTACTGTTTACCTCAAAGGACCTGCTACTTACTGGGTTGACTCTACAATTTATATTTCTTCAAATACAATCCTGGAGGGTGACCCGACTGCAAAAATCAAGCTGGTGGACAATGCAGGTTGGCCCCGGTTCCAGGCTATTATCATGCAAAAAGGTGCTGTGTTTGACGATGGCCTGGAAGACACAACCGGCGCAGTACATGACATTGAAATACGCGGTTTTGAGATTGATGGCAATAGGGTAAACCAAAACCAGCCATCAGGACATGCCTATGTTTATTTGATAAAACTTCAGAATTGTTACAATATCAAGATCCATGACATGTACCTGCACGATGCTTTGGCCGAAGATGTAAATATACAGAGCTGTTGCTATGGTTATGATATTAACCTGGACTTTTACAATAACCTGGTGACAACCAGTGGACATGATGGCATTTATGTTGGGCTGTCACAGAATTTCAAGATTCATGATAATGTCTTTCTGGCAAACAGGACAGATGCCCACATCCGTGCCCAGGATTGTAATCATTTCGAGATTTACAACAACGTAGCGGGAAACAATCCTTTTACCCGCTTCTCCGGTGGTATTGGCGTTGACATCCAGGCAAAGGCACAGTATCCGGTTAATGATTGTGAGATTTACAATAATTATTTATTTGGACGCGGTTCCTTCCATGGAATATGGCTGTGGCAGACGAGCGAGGGAGGAGATCTGGACCTGCACAGGGACGTGCATATTCACCACAACATAATAGTAGGCTTCCAGGGCGCTGGTATTGCGATTTACGGGTTTAATAATACCCTGATTGAGAATAATGTTATTGAGCTTAACGGCCATGGTGATAACCGTGCAATACTGGCCAGGGTGCCCAAAGGCAAGCACAGCGGAATAACTTTCTACGAAGGGGCGGACGGCAACAGGGTCAAGGGCTTTACAACTATTGTGCGCAACAATATCATAGGAAATAACGCAGGCTATGGGGTGGAGAACCGCCAGCCAGGTATTCACACTTTCATCCTTGAGTATAACGATGTCTATCACAATGGCAAAGGACCTTACCGTAATGCTTATTCTGCAACAGATATTCATGTTTACCCCGATTATGCTTCAGACAGTATCTATGTGGACGAGCTAGGTAGGTATGATTATGCCTATTACTATATGCTGCCGTTATGGACAGATTCTGTGCTTTCACAGATTACATCAACGTACAAAGAGATAGCCAGGGCTAAATATCTTTATACCCTGAAGTCACAGCTCGGGAGATGGGACGGCCAATTTTGGGTCAGGGATGAGGTGACTAGTTTCTGTATTAACACTGGTAATCCTCAGTCAGACTACTCAGCAGAGCCATTACCCAATGGGGGACGTATAAACATTGGAGCCTTTGGCGGAACAGAATATGCTTCTATGGGCGACCGTGTACCTGATGTTCATGGATTTGTGGCATATCCCAATCCTACAACCGGTCAAATAACAGTCTCAGAGGAGCTAATCGGTAGTGAATATTACATCTATAGCCTCACGGGAAAGCTCATAGTACATGGGATATTATCAACCAACACGTTAGACCTTAGTGGCTTGAATAATGGTGTGTATATTATCAAGGTGCATGCATACAGGCTAGATTCCTGGCGTGTGGGCAAGATTGTAAAAATGAACTAACCTAAATTACTATGGGAATTTCAAATAGTGCAAAAGGATGCGCATCTCATAAGGGTCTAGTCCTTTGTAGCGGGCAAGATCCCTGGGGCTGCGCATTTTTCCTTTTTCTCGCCTTTTTATAATCCAGGCAGCGAGGTCTCTGTGGATATATGGATGATGCACTAATTCTCCATAAGATGCGGTCTGGATATTTATTTTGCTTACCCGGGTTGTGTCCACTCTAATTAGTTTAGAGATTTCTTTGTACTGCTCGCGTGGGAAGCCATATACTTCTTTTAGCTGTTCTTTGCGGTAAAAGCCGCCGAGGGCATTACGGTATTTGACAATACGCTCTGCTGTCCATGGCGGAAGGCTTAGCACGCGCTGGATGGTCTCTTTGTCCGCTGCGTTAATGTCTATTGTGGATACTCTTTGTCTGTCAGTGGGTTTGTGTTTGCTTTTTTCGAGGCTATCAGGAAGAAGTATGTATGGTTCTAGCTCTGAGTATTTTTCGTTACTAACCACATATAGCCGGGCAAAGTCTTTTTTTGTCCTGAAATGCCAGCCCTTTTGTCTGGCTCTGATTATAGATTGTGCCTGACGCTCGCTAAAGCCCAATAACTGTAGGCTATCCAGGCTAATAGTATTTGGGTCAAAGGGGAAAAGCTCATGTATTTGCTTTTTACCATCAGACGAATACGCATATTTTTTCTTGTGTGGGTATTGTGCCGAATCTGGCAAAAGTAGATAGGGCCGTAGGATTTTGTACTGCATATAGCGAATGCCATAGAGTTTTCGGAAGTCGTCTTTTGTGTAAAAACGTCCGCCTTTGTTGCGATAGTTAAGCAGGGTGTGTACCTGTTTATCCGTTAGGCCCAGTCTGAGAAGTGTTT